>JAZNFB010000141.1:0-6844 GCA_045588895.1 Candidatus Flemingiibacterium sp. | reverse complement strand
GAACATCCATCTAAACTCCGCCGATGGCAGTTATAACATCGCGGAATCCCTCAAGGTTCACGATCTCATAACCGTCGGTCTGGGTGCACATATTTTTTTCAAGTATCTCGACAGTTCCCTGCATACCTGCCTTAAGCATTTCTTCCTGAGTCAGCGTGCTGTCCTCATTATATGCCTTTGAGCGCATCAGCTTGACAACGGTGTTGATCCTGCCGCGTGTAACGCCGTCAACCTCGATATATGTGTCGCGCGGTATCTGCAGAACATTAAGTGTATAATCGCGCATATTGAAGCTGACCAACATCATAACGTCAGTATTCCATGCCGCTTTGTCACGTCCGGCAACGAGGAAATTGACCACCGATGTATCACGGATATATTCATCCTCATTATCTGTGCCGTCGTCCGGAGATGTGTCATCGGGGTCCGGCGTAACATTAACATCAAAGGGAGGCGTGTCTGTATCAAGAGACGGCTTGTAATTTTTAAAATACAGCCAAACGCCGGCAATAAGCGCCAAAATCAAAGCAAGCACAACAACAAACGCAATAAGAGCAACCATCAGCGCAGATGCGCCCTTTCTTGGATGCCGCTTTACGTTTTTTTCACTCATTCTGAACACCTCACCTTCTCATAAATAAAATAATTTCTTGCCGAAACCGTATCAACGTGTATCGGTTTTCCGTCCGAAACAAGCTCGGCTATCGTAAAATCAAGAGCTAAAATCATCGTGTCACGAAGATGTGACATTTTATCCTGTGCATTCCCGATTCCATCATAAAAGAAGCGGCGAAGCTTAACGCACGACTCAAATGTACGCGTATCCTCGATGAAATCTGCAAGGAAAAGTAACTGTTCAGAAAGCGTCATATCGGAGTGTCCCGTCGTGTGCCAGCGTATGGCAGAGAGGATATCATCTGTTGCCCACTCGGAAAAATCCTGCTTTATAACTGCCCCTGCTGTCCGTGAATGGAAAATTTTAGGAGTCAGCATTTCCTCGCGTGTATATATTATATCAGACAAAAGACATAATTGCAACTGTTTTTGAAGCGAAAGTTCTTTTGTTATATCGTGAAGCAGAGCCGCGACACGAAGCGTGAACTCCTCCTCGGGCGCATATATCTCCGAAAGCGATGTTATCTCACGTTCAACCGCATAGGTGTGAGCCAGTCGCTTTTCACTCATGTAACTGCGTATTCTCTCGCGAAGTGACGCAAGTATTGATTCTTGTTTTTCTGTAACCATATAAAATTACCTGTATAGCCTATTATCTTCAATATATTTTATGACCGAATCCGGAACAAGCCCACGAATATCATCACCGTCATGAAGCATCCTGCGAAGCTCAGTTGACGACATAATAACCGGTGTGGCATCTATTTCATGTATACGTGCGCCGTACTCTTCGCGAAGCAGCCGCATTTTTTTCCGAAGCAGCAAAGACATCTCACCGTCATCCTCACGACGCATAACAACAATATCGGCAAGCTTTAAAATATCTTCTATCCGAAACCACTTTTCAATATTTAAAAGCTTGTCGCCGCCAATGAGAAAATAAAGCTCACGGTCTGGGGATGAAAAATGTTCGAGCGTATAAACAGTGAAGCTCTTGCCCGTCTGTTCAAGCTCGTAATCGGAGACTTCAAGACTGCCGTCAAGATATTCCTCACATTCGCAAAAGCCAAGTCTTGTCATTTCAAAGCGTTGTGACGATGATGCCTGCTTGGCAAAAGCCTTATGCGGCGCGGCGGCAGTCGGAACGACAAGAAGCTTATCAATAAGTCCCGAAGCGAGAAATGCCCTTGCCGCATTGATGTGACCGCAGTGTATCGGCGAAAAAGCACCGCCGTATATACCGAGTCTCTGCTTTTTTTCGCTCATCTCACAACAGAAAGATCGATCTTTTTGTGGTCCACGGATTCACGGTAAAGCACAAATCTCGTACCGATAACCTGAACGATCTCTGCGCCGACAGCCTCGGCAATTTCCTCTGCCGCCTCTCTTGCGCTGTAGTCGCTGTTATCAAGGACACGCAGCTTTATAAGCTCTCGTGCTTCAAGGGCATTCGATATCTGCTCACACATCTTTTCGGATACGCCGCCCTTTCCAACCTGAAATATTGTATCATAGCTCTGTGCCATTGAACGAAGATAGGCACGCTGTTTTGAGGTTAACATTATTTAGTCTCCTGTTCCAAGATATATTCCTTAAACCTTTTCACAAACTCACGCATCGCACGGCCACGGTGACTGACGGAGTTCTTCTCATCAGCCGAAAGTGCGGCGAAGGTCTTTTTAAGCGGCGCATAGTAGAAAAGCGGATCATAACCGAAGCCGCCCTCTCCGTCTGCCGCACGAAGTATCATTCCCTCACAAACGCCCTCAACCTGAAAATCAGTTCCATTCGGGAAGGCACAGCTCACAACGGTACAGAACCTCGCCGTGCGCTCTTCATCGGGCACATTTTCAAGAAGCGAAAGTAACTTTTCGTTGTTTTTTTCATCCGTTGCACCCTCGCCGGAGAAGCGCGCCGAATAAACTCCGGGAGCACCGTCAAGCGCGTCCACGCAAAGTCCCGAATCGTCGGCAACACCGATATAACCGAGCCTTGCCGGAACAGATGCCTTTATGAGTGAATTTTCTGCAAAGGTGTCGGCGTCCTCGATAATATCCTCGGTGTAACCGATATCGTCAAGAGAGAGAACCTGAACTTTAGACGAAAGATCACCGAGTAAAGTTTCAAGCTCTCGGATTTTTTTCTTATTTCTTGAAGCAAGTACAATTTTATACATAAGTCCTCCGCATCAGCTAAAGAGCGCATCAACGAAATCATTCGCCGAAAACTCCTGCATATCATCCATCTGCTCGCCAACGCCGATAAACTTAACCGGAATATCAAGCTCCTCTTTAATCGAGAAAACGATACCGCCCTTTGCAGTTCCGTCAAGCTTTGTTAAAATGAGTCCCGTAATATCGGCGGCGTTTTTAAATTCCTTTGCCTGATTAACTGCATTCTGTCCGGTTGTTGCATCAAGGACGAGGAGTGTTTCTCTCGCCGCACCGGGCATCTCACGGTCAATGACGCGGTTTATCTTTGCAAGCTCGTCCATGAGATTTTTCTTGTTATGAAGGCGTCCGGCAGTGTCAACAACGAGAACATCCGCGCAGCGCTTCTTTGCCGCACTGACAGCATCGAAAACAACCGCCGCAGGATCAGAGCCCTCCGTATGCTTTATAAGCTCAACACCGACACGGTCTGCCCAAACAGCAAGCTGATCGATAGCCGCCGCACGGAAGGTATCTGCCGCCGCAAGAATGACCTTTTTGCCGTTCTGCTTTAGGCGGTTTGCAATCTTCGCAATGGACGTGGTTTTACCAACGCCGTTAACACCGATAACGAGAATAACGCTCGGAGTTGTTTCAAGGTGAAGTCCCTCACCGTCTCCGATCATTTCAACGAGTATCTCCTGAAGTGCGGCACGGCACTGCTCCGGTTCGGTGATGCGGTCATCCTTTATCTTCCCGCGAAGGCGTTCAATTATCGCTTCTGTTGAATTAACGCCCACGTCTGCCATTATAAGCAGTTCCTCAAGCTCCTCAAGTAACTCCTCATCAACCTTTACGAAGCTCTTAAAGAGGTTGTCAACCTGCTTAAAAAGTGCGTTTTTTGTTT
Source organism: Candidatus Flemingiibacterium sp. (assembly GCA_045588895.1). Classification (GTDB taxonomy): domain Bacteria; phylum Bacillota; class Clostridia; order Oscillospirales; family CAG-272; genus Flemingiibacterium. Next base: position 3,172 of record JAZNFB010000141.1, on the reverse strand, counting down.
TGGCAAGTCCTGCCTTAAGTCGGTCAAAAAATCCCATTGGTTATATCCTTTCAGTAGTTATGTGACTCTGTTTATGCTTTACCCTCATTAAGCTTTTCCTGTGCCTGATTAATGTCAAGCGGCAGGATTGTTGAAATACCGCGCTCCTGCATGGTAACGCCGTAAATACGGTCCGCAACCTCCATTGTGCCGCGGCGGTGTGTGATAACAATAAACTGTGTGCGGTTTGAATAACGATGCAGGTAATCGGCAAAGCGGAATACGTTTGCATCGTCAAGTCCCGCCTCGATCTCATCAAAGATACAGAACGGCGTCGGATTAACACGCAGTATCGCAAAGATTATCGCAATAGCAACGAATGACTGTTCACCGCCCGAGAGAAGCGTCAGACTCTTGATTATCTTTCCGGGAGGCGCAACACGGATCTCAATACCGCTCGTCAGAACATTTTCGGGATCGGTCAGCGAAAGCTCTGCCGTACCGCCGCCAAAAAGCTCTCCGAAAACTATCTTGAAGTTACGGTCGATCTCATGGAAAGCCGTAACAAACGTCTCACGCATTTCACATTCAAGCTTAACGATAATTTCAAGCAGATTATCCTTCGATTTTTCGAGATCGGCGATCTGCTCGGACATAAAGTCGTATCTTTCTTTAACCTCTTTATATTCTTCAATTGCATTGAGATTTACGCTTCCAAGAGATTTGAGCTTTGAACGGTATTCGGTAAGCTCGGCAAGCACCGTACTGCGGGTTTCCTCCGTAACCGGCGGATATTGACACTCAACTGCTCCCGTGTAGGTAAGCTCATATTCATCCCAAAGACGTGCGGTATGCTTGTCGCGGTCTTCAACGAGATTGTTATATTTATTTTCCGCAAGAGTGTGGTCACGGAAGCAAAGCTCTCGCTTGTTGGTTTTCTCGCGGATCTGTGTGCGCAGTTGGTTTAACTTCTGCTCATATTCAAGATTCTTCGCCGAGGTTTCACCGCGCTCTTTTTCAAGCAGTGAAACGGTTTTGTCAAGTTCACAAAGCTCGCATCTCATCGATTCAAGCTCAGCCGCGGCAGTTTTGTTCCGGTCTGCAAGCGTCACAGCGAGAGTGTCGTTTTCATCCGTCTGTGCGGCATTTTCAAGGAGTCGTTCACGTGCCTCATTAAGGTCATGCTCTGCAACCTCAACATCCTTTAGTGCCTCCGCACGGCGAACAAGCAGCTCACTGCGCTCACGCTCACAGTCATCAATTTCCTCTTCAAGCGCACCAAGTCTCGAAGCACCGTCAAGACGCTCTGTCGTCAGCTTTTCGATTGAAGCGGCGGTTTCGTCAACCTCACCCTTGAGTTTAGCAATACCGTCCGCACGCTCTGCCGCGTCGGTTTTGATGGCATCAAGGTCACGCACAAGCGATGCTCTCATATTGCGCTCACCGCCAAGCTGACTCTTGATAACCTCAAGCTGTGTATTTTCCGCGCCAATTAGCGAATTAAGCATTGCAATCTGTGAAGATACCGCCGACGCTTCCTTGGTCTTCGCCGCGATCTGATTGTCACATTTCGTCTGCTCTGACTTGATTTCTTCAAGCTTCTTTGCAAGCTCGTCGGAGTCACGCTTTAATTTTTCGGTTTCGGTACGTCTTGTAAGCATACCGGAATCACGCTTTGCCGAGCCGCCCGTAAATGAGCCGCCTGCGTTGATTATCTGACCGTCCAGCGTTACAGCACGAACCTTATATCCGGTTGCCTTTGCCATAACTGCGGCATTATCAATGTTATCGAAAATCAGCGTTGCACCGAGTAGATTACGTATAACGCCGCCGAATTTATCATCAAACTCAATAACCTTATCCGCAGTACCGAGATAACCCTCATAGCGTTCACATTCCGAATCGGGAATCGGACTGTATCTCGGCTTCATCGAGCTTATCGGATAGAAGGTTGCGCGTCCGGCGTTCTTTTCCTTAAGGTGACGCATAGCTGCCTTTGCGGTATTTTCGTCGTCAACGATAATATTCTGTATGTTTGCGCCGAGAGCCGTTTCAATCGCAAGGGTATATCTTGCACTTACGTTAATAAGACGTGAAACAGGACCGTGAATACGTCCACCCTTTGCGTCAACATCGGAAATGCGGTTTGTTCCCGCAATGTGACCTGCATCATATTCGCTCATAACAAAGCGGACACTCTGCGTATAACCCTCAAAAAGCTCCTCCATACGGCGAATTGCGTCAATGCGGTGCTTTTTCGCAGTGTATTCAAGATATATCTCGTTTGATTTGTCAATTAGCTCCTGCTTTTCACGCTTCAGCTTTTCAGTATCGGAATTGATGACACCAAGCTGCCCTGAAAGCTCGTCGCTCTTTTTCTTATAATCGGCAATAACCTTTTCTGCCTTGTCAGCACGGGCTGATAACATCGAGGTGCTGCTTTCGTATTTGTCAATTTCCTCTTTAAGCGATTCTGCCTTGTCGTTATCGGTCTTTTCTGTTGTATCAAGCACGGAAAGTCTGATTTTCAGTTCAACAAGACGGTCCTCGCAGGCCTTTAATTCTTCAAGCTGTTTGTCAAGAAGCAACCGAAGCTCATCACGTGAAGCACGTGCACTCTCGCTCTTTTTTTCAAGCGAACAAAGCTCATTTGAAAGCTCACTTGCCTTACCGTTTGCAGTACCGAGTACGTTCTCTTTTTCGGCGCAAAGTGATTCAAGCTGTGCACGTCTTTCCTCAAAGCGCGATTTTGCCTCAACCGTACGTGCAATCTGCTCATCACGGTGTGTCATGTCGTTCTCGGTAAGCTTAATTTTGCTGTCAAGCTCATGTGCAAGACTGCGTGCTTCCTCAATCTTGTTCTGAAGCTGCTCGTATTTATATTTTGATTCCTGTGAAGCCTCGAAAATACGCTCGTTCTGATTTTCAAGCGATTCGAGCGCCTCACTGACAATCTCAAGCTCATTTGCCGCAAGCTTTAATTTGTCCTCGGCAGTTTTTAAGTCACGTGAAAGCTTGTCCATATCGTAGATCCAAAGCGAAACATCGTCACGCTTCTTAACCTCGAAATATTCAAGATACTTCTTCGCCTTTTCAGATTCACGTTCAAGCGGACCGACACGTCCCTCAAGCTCGGACATAATGTCACGCAGTCTTGTTAAGTTATCGTCAACGCTCGAAAGCTTGCGTTCAG
>JAZNFB010000140.1:0-6909 GCA_045588895.1 Candidatus Flemingiibacterium sp. | reverse complement strand
CCGTAAATGCCAAATGCGGGAAGACCCTTCTGAGCGTGTCCTGCAAGAACGGCTGCAAGATATACAGCACCGGGACGCTCCGTGCCGTTAAAGCCCCAAACACCCTTGATGGTGTGAGGATCCATATCCATAGTCTCAGAGCCGTAGCACCAGCAAGGAGTTACGGAAAGAGTGATGGCAACGCCTTCCTTCTTGAACTTGTCGGCACATGCCGCTGCCTCGGGTACACGACCGATACAAGTATCAGCCATAACAACCTTTACGGGCTCACCGTTGGAGTAATAAAGATTCTCCTCAAAGAGCTTCTTTGCGGCCTCAGCCATAGCCCAAACGAGGGGCTCAAGAGATTCACGGAGCAACATAGGTCCGCGGCGGCCGTCAACGATGGGACGGATACCGATTACGGGATAATCGCCTATGTATCTGTTCTTTGCCATGGTAATATACCTCCAAAAAAATAATTACTTGATTAATCTGCCGCCATTACGAAATTCTGCGGCAATTATTTTTCCACACAATAAATATACCATATTTACGCAAAAAAATCAATGTAATTTTTATTAAATATATGAATATTTCGGCATTTTTCAAGTTTTTTATTGTATCCTTTGGCATAAATATCCGAAAAGTATTGATTTTCGCCGGACACTGCTTTAAAATATTTAATGTAACATTTTAAAATGTCACTCGGAGGAATCCGCATGAACTTTTTCCGCCACAGGCCGCTTGCACTGATAACCTCCCTCTTTCTTGCAATGAGCATCATATCAGCATTATTACCCGCACCGGTAAAGCTCTTTCTGATCGGTGTATGCGTGCTCGCCGTCCCGATTCTTATCGCAATAACAAGAACATTAAAAATAAAGCAAATTTGTAACATTTCATCCGCAGCATTTATCAGCGCGACATCGGCACTCATGATATGCAGCATACTCCTTTGTTACGCTTATTACGATACATATGCAGGTAAATACGCCGCCTTAAAATCAGAAACAGTGCGCGCAAGTGTGACAAGCGTTGAATACAGTACCTCATATAGTGCTCTTTATTCGGTAAAGCTTGAGTCCATCGGCGGTGAATCCTCGGGCGCAAAGGGACTTGTCTATTCCGAAAGCATGATAACACTCTCGCCCGGAGACACCTTTGAAGCGAGTCTTGAATTTGTCCCGTTTGAGGAATTTTACGAAAATTACAGCCATTCAAGGCTCGACCTGCTCTCGGACGGATATGTTTTCACGGCAAATATGACCGGCAGTGTCAAAATTGTCGGCGAAACGAAAAGCATAGGTGTGCAGCTCGGCAAGCTTCGGGAGAATTTAAGCGCAAAAATGTCACTTCACCTCAGCGATGATGCCGCCTCGCTCGCAAATGCTCTCTTTCTCGGTGAACGCGGCGGTCTTGATAAAATTTACCGCGATTTCAGTCGTTTGGGCATTATTCATCTCCTCGCGCTGAGCGGTCTGCATCTTTCCGTGCTTGACAGAATGATCTCCAAAATTCTCGAAAAGTTCAGAATCCGCCCGAGACACCGGAATATTGCCGTTCTCATTTTCATTGTTTTTTATGTGGCGCTGACAGGCTTTCTCATGTCTGTAATGCGTGCGGCGTTGATGCTGATAATGACACGGCTCGCCATGTTCATACGCCACGATGCAGACAGAATAACAACACTTTTCGTCGCCTGCGGTCTTACTGTTCTGGTGAGCCCCTGTGCGGTTTTTGATGTCTCACTGCAGCTTTCGTTTTTCTCAACGCTCGGTGTTTTGGTCATGGCGGAAGCAACGGGAGCACGTTTCAAAAAGAGACCGTATAACGAAACAAGGCTTCGCTCACCCGTCTTTCGCATCATGAAAATTTGTGAATCGGTACTGCTCTCACTTGCCGCAGTCATGTTCATATTGCCGCTTCAATGGCTTTATTTCGGCGAGGTTTCGCTTCTTTGTGTACCGGCGACACTCATCATGACAATTTTCTGCGAGGGTCTGCTCGTGCTGATTCCGATGTACTTAGTCTTTTCTCTTATCGGAGGACATTTCATCTGCGGCGGACTTGCCTGGGTTATCGAAATTTTAAGTAAAATATGCACTTCCCTTTCAGGCTCACTCGCTTCCCTTGCTCCGCCGATATCGCTTAAATATATGTTCGCACTGCCGATTATTGTGGTCTGTCTTGCCGTTATTGTCGTCATGATGATACTCAATGTGCGAAGCTGGTTCCATGCGCTGATTCCATTCGGTGTCGCAAGCGCAATATTTCTTACGTGTACAGCGGTATATGAAAACATTCACACAAGCTACATCACACTTGACTACATAAATGACACATCGGGCGACGTACTTATCGCCGTTGCCGGACGCGAAGCAATGATGATAGACATTTCAGAAGGCTCAAGTGCCATTTATTACGATTGTATACAGAATCTCAGTAAAAACAAAATCACAGAAATCGACACCGTTCTCTATACGCATATTCACAGAAGACACGTAAACTCACTAAAGAAGATACTCAATAAGCGTGTTATAAAGCGTATACTTCTCCCAATGCCGACAACGGAATATGACAAATACATAACGCTTGAAATATGTACTCTTGCAAATGAATACGGAACAGAAGCCGTACTGTATTCAAGCTCGGACGAAAGCAGCTTCACATTCGAAAGCCTGTCCGTAACGCTCCCAAAGGCCACCAAGCTTAAGCGTTCAACCCACCCTCTCATGACGCTTCTTATTGAGCATGAAAACAAAAGTATCGCGTACATCGGCAAAAGTGCATGGGAGGATGAAGCACTCATAAGCGGTGTAAAGGACGCGGAATATATGATTTTCGGCACGTGCGGCCCAAAGATAAAAGCTATGCCGGGCGATGGTTTCGCCAAAAATGCAAAGGTCATATGTATTCCGACGGACACGCTTTCATCCGAGCTGTCGGAGTGGAGCAACACGTTTTCCGGAAGGCTCATTGACGATGACCGCCTGAGAATAAACCTTACACCGTAATGGCATCGGTCCACCATAGCGCCAAATAAAAATATATAATATTTTTAAAAATTCACACTATGTTTGTTGCTTTTGGAGCATAATAGGTGTAAAATTATATTTAATGAAATATTTCCCCGGCAAAATACGTCGAAGAAAGTGAGTAATCAATATGAGCCTTGTGAAAAAACGCATCGCTGACGGCATTAACTTAAACTATATCGAAACCGATAAATTCAAAACAGGATCTCTCTCGATAAATTTCATCGCACCGCTTGACGCTTCAAGTGCGGCAAAGAACGCGCTCATACCGAATATACTCATGCGCGGCTCGAAGAAATATCCGAGCATGGCAGAGATAAATAAAAAGCTCGATTACCTTTATGCTTCAAGCCTTTCTGCCCGTAATATAAAGCGCGGCGAAATGCAGATATTCGGGCTTGGCGCAGGTATGATCGATTCCGCTTATGCAATGAACGGCGAGGACATTATCTGTGAGGTGACCGATTTTGTCGGCGAGATCCTCTTTGACCCGATAACAAACGGTAACGCTTTTGACACGGCTTACACCGAAAGCGAAAAAAGCAACCTCATCGATGCCATCAAGGCAAAGATCAATAATAAAACCTATTACGCACGTCGTCGCTGCATACAGGAAATGTGTAAAAACGAGCGCTTCGGACTTGACGAAACAGGCACAGTCGAGGATGTCACAGCGTGCACCCCGGAAAACCTTTTCGAGCATTATAAAACCGCGCTCGAAACCTATCCCGTCGAGATATTCTTCGTTGGAAAATGTGACATTGATGCGCTCGGCAAGAAGCTCGGTGAAATGTTCACAAAGCTCAACCGCAATCCAATTGTAATTCCCGAAACCGAAGTGATTAGCTCGTGTGATAATCCCAAAACTGTAACCGAGGATATGCCTGTCAACCAGGGCAAGCTGACCATCGGCTTCCGCTCGGGAATAACGCTTGGTGATGACGATTATCCCGCACTGATGATGTTCAACGAGGTTTTTGGCGGCGGCGTTACCTCAAAGCTCTTTATGAATGTCCGTGAGAAGATGAGTCTTTGCTATTACTGTGCAAGTGCTCCCGATGCGGTCAAGGGGCTCTTAACCGTTGCAAGCGGTATTGAGGTTGATAAGCGTGACATTGCCGAAAAAGCTATATTCGATCAGCTTGAAGCGGTGCGTGCGGGAGAGCTTACCGACGACGAGATAACAAGCGCGAGAATGGGACTTATCAACAATTACCGTGAGCTTTCAGACAGTGCGCGAGGACTTGAAACCTGGTATCTCGGCAGAGCGCTTGCAGGTCTCTCCGACACGCCCGATGACGTTATAGAATCGCTGCGTGCGGTAACACGTGATGATATAGTAGCTGCGGCGAAAAAGGCATCGCTCGACACGGTATATTTCCTTAACGGTACGCTGAAAGGAGTCACAAAAAATGCTTGACGTCACAACCAAGAAAAGTGAATTTTTAAAAGAAGAATATTACACCTATAAGCATAAAAGCGGACTTGACGTTTACGTTTTTCCGAAAAAGCTCTCGACTGCGTATGCACTCTTTGCAACACGTTACGGCTCAATAGATTCAAAATTCAAGCTCGAGGGCGACAAGGACTTCACGGTAGTACCCGACGGTATCGCTCATTACCTTGAACACAAGCTTTTCGAAAATCCAAACGGCGAGGATACCTTCACCCGTTATGCAAGATACGGTGCAAACGCAAACGCTTACACGGGCAACACCATGACGGCATACCTTTTCTCGTGCACGTCAAATTTCAAGGAATCGCTTGAGATATTACTCGACTTTGTTTCAACCCCATATTTCACTCCCGAAACGGTTGAAAAAGAGCAGGGAATCATTGCGCAGGAGATTCGGATGTATGACGACCATCCCTCACGTAAGCTATATCATATGCTGCTCGAGGCGCTTTACGAAAAGCATAACGTCCGCATCAACGTGGCAGGTACGGTTGAATCGATATCGCATATAACTGCCGATATCCTTTATGAATGTTACCGTGTTTTCTATAATCTCTCGAATATGATGCTCATTGTTTGCGGTGACGTAAGCGTTGATGAGGTTAACGAGGTTTGCGATAAGGTGCTTCGTGAGCAGGCGCCGGCAAATATCATCCGCGATTATCCCGAGGAAAAGGCAGAGGTATATAAATCCCGGATTGAATGTGAGATGCAGGTTTCAAAGCCGCCTTTCGCTATAGGTGTCAAGGATATTGACATTCCCGACTGCCCGGTTGAAAGAATGAAAAAATCCGCCGCAATGGATATTCTCAATGATGTTCTTTTCGGCAAATCGGGCGAATTTTACAATAAGCTCTATGAGGAGGGTATCATCTCCGGCTCGCTCGACGTCGGTTACGGTATTTGCAAGAGCTATGCAAACAATTCGATCTTTGGAGAGGGAACCGATCCCGACGAGGTTTTTGAGCGATTCAAGGCGTGCGTTGACAACGCAAAGAAAAACGGCATTGACCGCGAGGATTTTGAGCGTTCAAAGCGTGCACTATATGCGGCAATGATACGCTGGTTTGACAGCACCGAGGATATTGCAAACAACTTCTTACAGTTTAAGCTTGACGACGGCGATCTTCTTGACTATGCTGATGCAACCTACGGTGTAACATACGAATATGCAAGCGCACTGCTTGAGGCGGCATACAAGGATGAATATTACTCTCTCGCAGTCGTGAAGCCGATTGAAACGGAGGCAGAATAATGGTACAGTCACTTCTCGCTAACATCCCCGAGCCGAACATGATCTCATTCCCGGGGCTCGGCATCGGTAATTTTAGGCTTGATCCGGTGGCATTCCGTATACCGCTCCCGTGGACTGACGGCGAAAGTCACCCTGTCATGTGGTACGGAGTTATCATAACCCTTGCGATGGTGATCGGTTTCTTTATCGCGCTTCGCAAGGCGAAATTTGAGGGGATCAGCACGGATACGGTTCTTGATCTTGCAGTTTATCTGATGATCGCCGCAATACTCGGTGCAAGGCTTTATTATGTTATAATGAAGATAGAAAGCTATCATTCCCTTTATGATGTTATTGCCATCTGGGACGGTGGACTTGCGATATACGGAGGAATCATAGCCGGTGCGCTTACAATATTTATATATACGAGGATAAAAAGGATAAAAACGGCAAAGGTGCTCGATATTGCAGTTCCGGGACTTATAATCGGACAAGCAATCGGGCGTTGGGGTAACTTCTGTAACGCTGAGGCGCACGGAATCCTGACCGAGCTTCCGTGGAGAATGGGTATCGCTTACGGTTCATGGGCAGATTCGGCGCATACGGAGCTGACATTCGGTACGACACATTATTATCACCCGACATTCCTTTATGAATCTCTTTGGAACGTCATTGGCTTCATTCTTATAATGACCTTTTACAAAAAGAAGAAATATGACGGTCAGCCGACGTTATGGTATCTCGTTTGGTACGGCTTCGGACGCTTCTTTATTGAGGGACTGCGCACAGACAGTTTATATCTTTTCGAATCGTTACTTGGCGAAACGATACGTGTTTCACAGCTTGTTGCGGCGCTGTGCGTTATCGGCGGTGTTATTGGACTTATTGTCTTTGGCAGACGCGCAAAGGAGTGTGCGATGGAAACAGAGGGATATGAATCCATCTACGGCGAAAAGGCAGACGATGATGCGGCGCAGGCGTATGACGTTAAGGATTCCGCAGAAGAAGCGATAGAGGTTGAAGATAGCGAAAGCAAAGAGGAATGATGCTGTTGATCGAAGTGAGCTGCTTCGAACTTCGTATCATTCGAGAGGAGCGAAAACCAACGCTGCGCGAAGTTTTTCACCCCCTCTCGAGCTCTCCCCCCTTTCCTTTGCTGCGCTCGATTTGCGCTCAGTTCGCAGGCTCACAATTCGCTTTGT
>JAZNFB010000139.1:0-6041 GCA_045588895.1 Candidatus Flemingiibacterium sp. | reverse complement strand
CGGACAAGCTCGACGGCGCATATGAGCATATAAACCCAAAGCTCGTCGGAAACAAACGCAGACTACTTGCTTCCGAGGTTTCGGGACGCACAACCGTTGCCACACTTGCACGACAGGTTCTCCCGGGACTTGAGCGTACCTCGCCCGAAGCCGCACTCATCACAGAAAAGCTTAAAGAGCTTGAACACGAGGGGTATCAGTTTGAAGCCGCGGACGCAAGCTTTGAGCTGCTCATCCGAAAGCTCGCCTGTGACTATAAACCGCACTTTGACGTTGTTCTCTATAAGACAACAGACGACTTCCCATCGACTGACGGAAAATTACAATCCTCTGCAATGGTACAAGTTGAGGTCGGCGGCAATACGGAAACAACAGCCTCACTCGGAAACGGTCCGGTAAACGCTCTTGACATCGCATTAAAGCGTGCTCTGACTGTATTTTACCCCGTTCTCTCCGAGGTTAAGCTTACCGACTTCAAGGTTCGTGTGCTCGAAGCCAACTCAACAACCGCCGCAAAGGTGCGAGTCCTCATCGAATCAACCGATTCACACAGAGTATGGACAACCGTTGGAGTGTCACACGACATAATCGAAGCGAGCTTCATAGCCCTCGCCGATGCACTTGAATATAAGCTTTCAATGTACGAAAATCCACAAAAGTAAAACAAAACGGCTGCCGTTTTATATGCGACAGTCGTTATTTTTTATGTGTTAAGTCTCCGGCTTCGGTATATGAGAAAGCCAGCGTCCGCTGTGTACGCGCCATGCAAACATCGAGCTGCGGAAAATCCAATCGAGTACCATTGCGATCCAGACTCCGATTATGCCAAAACCAAGTTTTACACCTATTATATAGGAAAACAGCACGCGGAAACCGATCATTGACGATATCGAAACTATCATCGTAAAGCGAACATCCTTGGCAGCCCTGAGTGCGTTTGGCGTAACAAACGAAGGAGTCCATAAAAATATGGCAAGTCCGTCGTGGATAAGGATGAGTATTGCCGCAAGCTTCAAGGTTTCAGCTGAAAGATCATATAAACGAAGCGTAAGAGGCAGACTTGCGAGAATTGAAACCTCAACAATTGCCGTAAACAGAAAGCTCATTCTTATCAGCTTTTTACGGTAATAATCTGCCGCACCGAGTTCCCCTGCTCCAATGCATTGCCCGACAACCGTAACCATCGCAAGACAGATCGCCTGCCCCGGAATACATCCGAGCTGGTCAATATTGTTCGCAACAGAATTGGCGGCAAGCTGTACCTCGCCGAAAACCGATATCATGGATATGACAAGTATACGTCCGAGGCTAAATACACTGTTTTCGAAGCCATTCGGCAGACCGATACCGAGCATACGCTTCATAACGCCGAAATTAAGCTTGAATTTCTCAAAGAAATCTATATAGATATCGCGTTTTTTATTCATTATCAGAACGGCGAGTATCAGCATACCGAGAAGGCGTGAAAACGTCGTTGACCATGCCGCGCCCGCAACGCCCTTATCAAAAACAAAGATAAGCAGAGCGTTTCCGATGAGATTGACAATATTGATGATGATTGATGTCACCATTGTCACTCTCGAATTGCCCATAGTCCGGAAAAGTGCCGCAAGACCGTTATATAGTGCAATAAACGGATACGACAGTGCAGAAATGGCAAAATAAGTCAGTGCACTATCCATGGTTTCGCGCTCAATTTTTCCGAAAAGCAGGGTTAGCAAGGGTGCACGCAGTAAATAACACAGAAGCGCCACAACAGCTGAAGCCACCGTTAAAATAATCATCAGATGCTTCGCCGATGAACGCGCCGCCCGATAATCGGCAAGCTCCCCCTGTGTTTTTTCAAATCCGACCTCATGAGCGCAGATAACCGCACCGCCCGTTGCAAGTGCCGAAAAAATGTTTATCATCAGCTTGGTTATCATGTCAACCAGCGAAACACCCGACACCGCATTTTCACCGAGATTCGAAACCATCATCGTATCGAACATACCGACCGATATTGCAAGAAATTGTTCAACAATGAGCGGCAGAATAAGAAGCCTTAATTCCCTGCCCGTAAAAAACGTATATTCCTCTGTTTTATCTTTTTTCTTCAAGAAAGAGAGCATTTCAGATGTTGCGTTCCACCCAGTCCGCCGCAAGATCGGCCCACGGACGAATGTCTTCACGGTCAAGCGCAAGTCCGAGTCCGTGTCTGCCGTGAGGATAAATGTGCATTTCAAACGGAATACCGTTATCGCGTAACTTCTCGGCAAATACGAGTGAATTTTTAACGTTTACACACTCGTCATCCGATGTATGCCAGATAAACGCCTTGGGAGTTTCGGCGCTGACACGGTTCTGAAGCGAGAAATATGTACCCTCTCTCTCATATCTGTCCTCGCCAAGAAGATGTTTTCCGCTTCCCGTATGAGCAAAGCTGTCGATAACCGATATAACGGGATAGCAAAGTATAGCGCCATTCGGCTTGCAGGAGACCTTATCGATCTCATCCTGCGGCTGTTTGCAAACGTCCGGCATGGTGATAGTACAAGCAGCAAGATGTCCGCCGGCAGACGAGCCCATTGTAACAATCTTATCGGGATCGATCATCCATTTTTCTGCATTTGCACGTACAATCTTGATAGCTCGCTGTGCGTCTGCAAGGGGTGCCGGATCACGGTTGGGATCGATTCTGTAGGGAACGACAACTGCGTGCATTCCTCTCTTATTGAAGAACTCCGCATACGGTGCACCCTCATAATCGGCAAGGCCGTGATATCCTCCGCCCGGATAGATCACAATACATGGAAGCGGCTTATCCGTTTCGATAAAATAAGTCATCATCACATTCGGAGTTTCTGCTCCTTCAAGATAGTACGGAATGTTTTTTTCCCAAAGCATGATTTCCATAGTAATAATCTCCTTATAATTCTTCGTCTGTAAAACGAATTTGTGTTTTAGTTATGTCAAATTCCTCAAGCAAAACGGATGCCGCAGGAATTTTGATCTTGTGATATTTCGATGCATTTGCAATATGTCCTTCAAAATCGCGCATTATGGACGTAACCTTTTGTCCGCGCTTCATCTGCATCACTTGAACGCCGACAGAGCTTCTCGTTGTCTTCTCCGGAATCAGCTCGCTCTTAAGTGATATAGCTCTGTTTGCATTATTAACGAGCATTACCTCACACGGCTCTGTCAAATACATCGCACCTGCAAGCGGCGAGGAATCGGCATATGCCGCAGTCAACTTGCGTCGATTTGTCTTGGTCTGATATGCACTTATCGGCACTCGCACGCCCTTACCGTTTTCAAAGACAAACAGCATATACGCGTCGTCCTTGTATTCGGTCAGAACCGCCATCGCCGCAACCTTCTCTCCCTCATCAAAACCGAGCTTTGCAGGGATATAGTCACCGAGCTGGGATGCCTTCACGTTATCGAAATCGTCGATCTTCGCCTTATAGCACTGTGCCTTATCGGAGAAGAATATGACCTCTGCTATATTTTCGGTGTCCTGCTCATGAACGATAGCGTCACCATCCTTGAGCTGCTGAACATCGCTTCCCCTGAGTGACTGCGGAGTGATCTTCTTGAAGTAACCGTCTCTCGTGAGATATACACGCACATTATAGTTTTCAATCTCGCTTTCAGGCTCATAAACCTCGATATCATCGGGATAAATAAGCTGAGTGAGACGCGGCTTTCCGTATTTCTTTTTGATCTCACGAAGCTCGTTTGCAATATGCTCGCGTACCTTTATATCATCGCCGATTTTAGCTTCAAGCTCGGCAATATCCCCTTGGAGTGTTTCAATCTCCTTGATTCGGTTGATGATATACTCACGGTTAAGATAACGGAGCTTTATTTCAGCGATATATTCCGCCTGAAATTCATCGATATTAAAGCCTTCCATGAGGTTTGGAACAACATCCGCTTCAAGCTCGGTTTCACGGACAATCTTTATCGCCTTGTCAATGTCAAGAAGTATTTTTCCAAGTCCCATGAGAAGATGAAGCTTGTCCTTCTTCTTTTTAAGCTCATATGAAAGCTCACGGCGCACGCAGCTCATTCTGAAGTGTATCCATTCGTTAAGAATCTCAATAACGCCCATCTGACGCGGTGTACCGTCGATAAGTACATTGAAATTACAGTTGAAATTATCCTCAAGCGAGGTCATCTTAAATAGCTTGGTCATCAGCTTGTCAGGATCAACACCACGGCGAAGATCGAGTGTCAGCTTGAAGCCCGATAAGTCAATTTCATCACGAAAATCAACGATCTCTTTGAGCTTTCCCTCCTTAACGAGATCTGTGATGCGGTTCATAATAAGCTCGATCGAGGTCGAATAAGGGATCTGCGTTATGTCAATACAGTTATCCTTTTTTTCATAGTTATATCTTGAACGGAGTGTAACACCGCCTCGTCCCGTCAGCATGATATCACGCATTTTATCACGGTCATATATGATATAAGCACCGCCCGGAAAATCGGGAGCTTTTATAATATCAAGCATCTTTTCAACGGGCGTATCGGGACGGCGAAGAAGCTGAATAGCACCGTCGCATATCTCACCGAGATTAAACGAGCAGATGTTACTTGTCATGCCAACCGCAATTCCGAGATTGGGCGTCACAAGCACATTCGGGAAGGTTGTCGGCAAAAGCACCGGCTCCTTCATTGTGGCATCATAGTTGTCAACCATATCAACGGCATCCTTGTCGATACCGCGGAAAAGCTCCGAACAGAATGAATCGAGCTTAACCTCTGTATAACGCGAAGCGGCATATGCCATGTCACGGCTGTACTGCTTACCGAAGCTTCCCTTTGAATCGACAAAAGGATGCAAAAGCGCCTCATGACCTCGTGTCAGACGAACCATGGTCTCATAAATCGCCGCATCACCGTGTGGATTTAACTTCATGGTCTGACCGACGACATTCGCGGATTTTGTACGTGTACCGGTAAGCAGTCCCATTTTATACATCGTGTATAGGAGCTTGCGGTGAGAGGGCTTAAAGCCGTCAATTTCAGGGATTGCGCGGTCGCGGATGACATACATCGCGTACGGCATGAAATTTGTGCGTATGGTGTCGGTTATCGCCTGATTTGTGATCTCGGCGGTCATACCGCTTGTAGTGCGCTTGATTTCTTTCTGTTTGCGTGCCATCGTTGTTCTCCGTTTCGTTCTAAAATTAAGCGTTTATAATTTAATGATCTCGTGTCCTGCAGCCTTGAGCATACGGTTATATACAGCAAGACCTATTCCCGTTTTATCGGGGACTTTTACGTAAAAAATGTCACAGTTGTATCTGTCAATCTCCCGAAGCATCTTAAAAAGACTGTGTGCCTCGCTTGCAATGTCATGCTCCCCAAAACAAACCGATACAATAGGAAGCGAAGAAAATTTATCCATTTCATCCGCAAAGAGAAGCACTCCGATTTTCTCGGTTTTTGCCCTTCGCGAAAGAAACTCATATATTTTTTCGTCAGTTCCGTCAAGCATTATAAGCCTTGTATCCGGAGCATAATGACGGTATTTCATTCCCGGCGCAAGCGGTCGCTCACCCTCTGCAAGCTTTCCGGTTATCGCAGAATCGAGCTTAACGTCACCAAGGGATGAAAGCATCTCAACGGTTATTCCACCCGGACGAAGAAGTGTCATGCCGTCGCCGTCTATTTTAACTATCGTCGATTCAACGCCAATATCCGATTCATCGCCGGCAATTATCATATCAATACGTCCGTCCATATCCGCGATAACGTGATCGCCGCAGGTCGGGCTGGGTTTTCCTGATATATTCGCACTCGGAGCAGCTATCGGAACACCTGCCGCCTCAATGAGCCTTCGTGCAGATTCGCTTGACGGCACACGAACGGCAACTGTGTCAAGTCCTCCGGTAACAGTGTCCGGTATACATTCTCGCTTCGGCAGAACCACAGTTATCGGTCCGGGCATAAAAGCTTCTGCAATACGGTGGAACAGCTCGTTTGTGAAGCAGTATTTGTCCGCATCCTCAATCCTTGAAAGGTGTACGATCAAGGGGTTATCGGAC
>JAZNFB010000138.1:0-2654 GCA_045588895.1 Candidatus Flemingiibacterium sp. | reverse complement strand
CATACCGTCGATGTTGTCATATGCGTTTGCGAGAAGGCGGAGCATGAACTGTACGATTGCGACGATATCGGAATATTCGCCTTCGTCTATTTCGTAACCCTCCTCCTCGGGAAAAGGATATATCGGACTCGGACGTGCACGACGTTTTACGGCGGCTTGATACTCTTTATAAATAACATCCCATGTGGCATTATCGACTTCCCCTGTGACTGGCAGGGAATGTATACGCTGAAAGGCTTCAACTGCCGCTGCGGTTTCTGGACCGTATATGCCGTCGGGATTTACAAGAGGTATCTCTCCACGTGTGTCATAATAAAGCTCACGCAGATATTTTTGCAGCTCTGATATGTTGTTTTTGTTTTCTACTATATCTCTCATGGCATACCTCATTTAAGAAAGTGTATTTCCGCCAAACTGTCCCTCGGCGGCAAGGTTACCGTATGCAACATCGCTGTATGCATCCGTAATGGCATCCCATGTGAGTGCGTCAACGATACCGGTGGGATCGAGCCTGAACAGATTCTGGAAGGCTGTTACAGCATCACGCGTTGCCGTGCCGTAAACTCCGTTCACCTCAACGGTAGGTATTTCGGGATATACTTCGGAAAGCGTTAAAAGATACTGTTGAAGCAGCCTTATTTCCTCTCCCTGTGAACCAAGCACCAAAAGATATCCGGGAAAAAGCGCGACGGGGACGCCATTGTAATACTGTGCTGTGGTGAGGAGTATACCTCTGTAAGCGTTATAAAGCTGAACCCATGTTTCCTCGTCAACAACGCCTGTCACCGGCAGCCCATATGCCATCTGAAAAGCGCGCACTGCAGCCTCGGTGTCACCGCCGAAGATACCGTCTATTGCGACGGGCGGAATGACCTCTAAATTTTCGCCGAGGACATTCAGAAAATATTGAAATTCACGGACGTATATGCTCTCGTCGCCTCGTGAAAGCTCGGTTGGGAACTGAGTTGAAACATCGGCTAAGGTAAGTCCCTCGCTTGCAAGTGCGTTCAGCCGTTTTACTCCGTTGTAAAGCTGGAGTATCTTATACCACGTTGCAGGACCGACGATACCGTCCGCAGTCAGATCGAATATACGTTGAAATTCACGAACTGCATTCTCGGTTGATAGCCCGAAAACGCCGTCTACCGGATATATTTTCGGTATGGCAGGGTAGTTTGCGGAGATGCGGTTGAGGCGAATCTGAACAGTACGGACGTCATTTCCGAAGTTGCCGAGTCGCAGTGGACGGTATGGGAGGGACTCGCTGAATGGAAGGATGGGTGTATCCGTGTTGATATTGAGGTCAGGACCGTAATAGTTTGTGAGTATTTCATAAGGCGACAGTCCCTGTTCGGCAAGGTCAACTGATCCCCATTGTGACAGTCCCTCACACTGAACCTCGATGCCGTCGCAGTACTGTGCAAAAAGCGGCTGTACCTGCCCGGGGCGTACGAGATAATCGTTGAAGATATCGTCAACAATAGCGGAAATGTTATCGAAGATGTCACGTCCGGCGACGAAGGATTGATCGATTGCTGTGGAATTGGTGATATCAAAATCGTAACCGCGGCTGGGGTAGTATTCGGTATATATGCGGTTGAGGGCATATGAGATCTGAGCGTATATATTTGCTCGGATGGCATTTTCGGGCCAGGTCGGGTAGATTTCGCTTGATGCGACGTTTTTTATGTAATCGGGAAATGATACGGTTACATTTTCGGCAGCCTCATTCGGTGCGCCGAGATGTACCGTTATCGTTTCGGGAATATACGGAAGTGGCATGGTGATGTGTCCTTTCTTGGGATGTGTTTTTTTGTGCGGAGCGGTCTACGCCCTCATCCGTCAAAGTTGCGAAGCAATCTTTTTCACCTATCCCCCAAGGGAAGGCTTTAAGTTACATTGGAGCAATTATAACGATGTGCTTTGGCAAAACGAAGCTCACCTGCAGCGGCAAACTTTTTTGCAGAAAAAGAAACAACGAAGCAGCTGAGCCGCCGACGAAGCTGGCGGCGGACAAAAGGTTACAGCAAACAAAGCGAATCCGGAGCCGTAGGCGGAGTTGAGCGCAAATCGGGCGCAGGCAAGGAAGAGGGGAGGAGTGCGAGGAGGGTGAGAAAACTGCGCAGCCGGTGTCTCATCCTCCTCGAGTTACGCGAGGTTCGAAGCAGTGTGCTTCGATTTACACCTCATCCGTCTCGCTATGCTCGCCACCTTCTCCCACTGGAGAAGGCATTAAGTAAGACTGCGCAGCCGGTGTCTCATCCTCCTCGAGTTATGCGAGGTTCGAAGCACTAAACGAAAAAATTATAACCCCGGATCGGTATTCTCGGTGACATCGAGACCGTATCTCGGATATACCACGTCGGAATCATATTCGGCAAGAGGTATCATTTCAACCGGCTGTATTGATGTGATTCCCGAAAAAACGGGAACGCCTGTGTTGGTTACCCTATAATAGCCTTCCTTGTCGATTTGCAATGTGTATGTTGCGTAGGGCTTTGTGCTGCCGGGCGTTTCCGAGAGTGAGCGAGGTGGAGCAGGAAGTTCGATTTTGTCGGTTTTGCCGCTCATGTCCGTCGTCAGAACCGTAAACACCGATGTATTGTTTTCTTCATCATACATGACCGTTACCGAAGCACCCTCAAGAGGGATTG
>JAZNFB010000137.1:0-3576 GCA_045588895.1 Candidatus Flemingiibacterium sp. | reverse complement strand
ACGCACTTTGTCAATTATCTTATCGGCGGCACTTGCAATTTCAAGCTTACCGATAATGGCATCTGCCGAAACGCAGGCGGATTCCACACCTGCCGATAATACGGAAAATCTCCTGACAGAATCAAATTGGCAGGCGAATGGCGGCAGTTTAACTCTCACAGACGGTGTTCTTGATGAGATCAAGGGAGCTGTCGGCGCAGAGGACGGTGTCGCTCTCAATGAGTATATTCATGTTTCATTAAGCGGAGAAAATGCGAAAGGTCCCGGTGTCATTTATCAGGACAGCGGCGTGACGCTTAAGGAAAAAACCAAATATCTTCTCTCGGTGTGGCTCAGAAGCAGTGATATTGTTTCGTCCGATCCGAGCGTTTCAGTCAGCGATAAATCTATAATTATCGATATAGGCAATCGAGGTAACGCTCTTTCTATGGTCGGTCAGCATACAGGCTTCAAAACGCTCACCACCAACACCGCTGACCCTAACAATGATGTTTTCTTTATCAGCGATGAATGGCAGAAGTTCAATTTCGTTTTTGAAACCGATGCGGGCTCGGCAATTAATTTTGCTCCGGGTTCAACCGGCGTTAACGGTCTTGTTTTCAGATATGCTAACCGTAATGCGGCACATCAGGCGCCGTTTGATATTGACGGGCTTGCGCTCTATGAGGTTGATGGAAGCTATCAGCCGATAACCGGTGATAATCTTTTCACAGCGACCGGAAATGTTCGCAGTTATTTCCCGATTAATAATATTATTGCTCACGGCGACATCAAGGGTACAACGGTTGAAGTGCGAGCTGAGGAGGAATATTACACTGTTCTTCCAAGTGCCGGAAGCACCCCGTCGATTCATCACGGCGGACTTTACCTCGATGCCGGCAAGTATATGCTTACGGGTGAGTTTAAATTAAGCGATATCGACTGGGATACCTTTAATGCTAACCGTAACACAGGTAAATTCTTTAATACGGCAGAAATAACCGCAAAGCTTAACGGTGATGTTATCGGAAGCGTAACACTTACTGCTGATGCTGATTTTGTTAATGTGAAGCTTCCGCTTGATGTTAAAACAGCCCTCACAGATGCTGATATCACCATTTCGCTCTCCGATGATATTGCATTTGATTTTAAGGATATTGAGCTTATTAAAACATATTCTTATCCGGTGAACGAAAACTGGATTGCGACCAATGACACTCCGATCTGCTCATATACAGATGACACTGAATATCTGCAGTTTGAACAGCAGGATGACCTTAAATATCAGTTCAGCTATAAGACCGGAAGCACTCTTGCGGCAGGCGATTATACGCTTTCTGTGACGATGCGCTTCAATCCCGAGGAATATCTTTCCACCGATTACGCTAACTATATCAACGGCACAAAGGCTTCAAACAGCAGGGGATGTCTTGTTGATAACGGTGTTGTTGTCGGAATTAATGCCGTTACACACGGTAATCCCATAAGCAATATTCTCACGGCGGACACGGACAATGCTGTACTTACCGTAAATTCTTTCAAGCGTGACGGAGTTGATTCTGAAAACAAATATGCACTTACAATTGACGATGAATGGCGTACATTCGAAATCAACTTCACTCTCCATGAAGAACAGGTGCTTCAGTATTACGGCGCTGTTTGTTTCTTCATGAACATCAGAAGCGACTTCACGATTCCCGTTGAACTTCTTGAAATGTCACTTGTAAACACAACGCTGAATCAGGAATATACAAAGGGAATAGACAGCGAATATTGGAGCTATAGGCTTTATCCGACTGGAGGATACACCGGCGAGACAACCATTTCCGGCGTGTTCCCATATTATACGACCGAGGGCGTTGGCGTCAGCGCAATTAAGCCTCTTGGACTTGACGAATACTTAGCTCCCGGACTTTACACAGTAACCGGTAAGGCACGTGCAAGCAGCGATAATACAACGCTTACTGCCTCTGCCGGCTCGGCATCTGTTTCGCAGATTATAGGTACGGCATGGCAGGACATTGAGCTTTCGCTCGACCTTCGCGAAACGGTTGCGGCGGACTCAATGAACATCGCATTTGACTGTGATTACATTGATTTTGACAATCTCACAATAACGGGCGAGGAATATAACATTTTAGAAAGCTGGGGCGGCCCCGGTGGAGAAGCGCTTGCCTTGGTTTCGTCTGATGAATATCTTCAGTTTGAAGGGGGCAATGAAGAAAAATATCAGTTCTATTACAAGGCAGAAAATACTCTTGAGGCAGGCGACTACAAGCTCTCCGTGACAATGCGCTTTAACCCCGAGGATTATATTGCAACCGACTACGCAAATTATATTAACGGCACTAAGTCAACAAATCCCAGAGGATGTCTTGTTGATAACGGTGTTGTTGTCGGTATCAATTCGCTGACTCACGGTTATCCTGCAAACCGCACCTTAACGGCTATGGCGGACAATGATTTTGTTACGGTTAACAGCTTTTTAAAGGACGGTGAGCCTTCCGATAATGCGTATGCGCTTTCTATTGATGATAAATGGCATACATTTGACATCGAATTTACTCTGAAGCAGACGCAGACACTCTCATCATACGGTGCAATTGCATTCTTTGTAAACATTCGAAGCGACTTTACCATTCCGGTTCAGGTTCTCGATTTCACTCTCGTCAATACCGAAACCGGCGCAGAATATACAAAGGGTATTGATGCCGAATATTGGGGAACCAACACCTATCCGACGGCAGGCTATAATTATCCCTCTGTACTCAAGGAAATTATACCGTTCTACACCACACACGGACTCGGTATCTCCTCAATAAGTCCGAAGAATACCGTTGAAAAGTTCACTCCGGGTACATACACAGTAAAGGCGAAGCTCAAGGCTCATAATGAAAGTGCGACGGTTTCTGCAGTAGCCGGAAACACCGTGCTTTCAACCAATCGTACGGGCGTTACATCCTATGACCTTACCGATGATTGGAACGAGGTTACGTTCATTCTTGAAACGCTTGTTACAATGGATTATACCGATCTTGCAATTAACTTTACCGATGATATCGATATTTCATACATCGAGATTGAACAGACCGAAACCTACATTTCGCTCGATTCCGTCAATAGCGGTACAATTATGGTGTTGCTCATGCTAAAAAAGCTGAGGGAATCCATAACCGAGGAAAACCTGCTTGTGAATGCAACAAAGAGTGCTTCAAAGCGTGACTGGTCATACGGCAATCAGAAGCTTACTTTCAACAAGGATTCGGACGGCGATTATGTACGTGCAAGCAATATAACAAGCAACATCGCAGGATTCACATATGAGCGCGGTATCAAGCGTTCAGCAGGCTTATACTTCTTCTCAGGTGAGTTTCGTGCCGCAAACGAAGGTGAGGTAACACGTATCCGAGTTATGGCAGGGGATGCAACCGGAATCAGTGAGTTCACAAATGAATGGAAGAAGCTTGAATTTGTTTTCGAGCTTACAAAATCGGGGCCGCTTTCGATAAAGATTTGCGGAGCACCGTCAGCACTCGACATTCAGGATTATGAGTTCAGAAATCTCACCCTCATAAACAGCGATAATTATCCCGGCGG
>JAZNFB010000136.1:0-9231 GCA_045588895.1 Candidatus Flemingiibacterium sp. | reverse complement strand
ATCGTTGAATAACCGCCGTAAAGAAGCTTGTCGATGACTTCGCCCTTTTCAAGACGTGCAAGCGCACCGTACTGCCAAAGAATCGGAGCGGCATCGGAGAGCGTACCCTTAAGACGGTTGTGACGGCACATCAGCGCACGGTGACAAAGCTCAAGACGCTCATCAAATATCTTCCAGAATGTGTCAAGATCCCTCTCGGAGGAAAGCGCGATATCAACAAGGTTAAGCGTTACAACGCCCTGATTGAAGCGTCCGTAATACTTCGGCTGACCGTTTTCGTCAACATAGGGAGTCAAGAAGCTGCGGCAGCCCATGCAGGTGTAGCAATGTCCCTCACCGTTCTTGTCAATTTTGAGTTCAAGCATCTTCTTCTCGGAAATATAATCGGGAACCATACGCTTTGCGGTGCATTTTGCCGCTAATTTTGTGAGATAATAGTAAGGCGCATCCTCGTTTATATTATCTTCTTCAAGAACGTAAACAAGCTTCGGGAAGGCAGGCGTCACCCAAACACCCTTTTCATTCTTAACGCCCTGATAACGCTGGTTAAGAACCTCCTCAATTATCATCGCAAGGTCACGCTTCTCGGTTTCGTTCTTCGCTTCATTGAGATACATGAAAACGGTCACAAACGGTGCTTGTCCGTTAGTCGTCAGAAGCGTTACAACCTGATACTGTATCGTCTGAACACCGCGGCGGATCTCCTCCTTAAGTCTGCGCTCAACAAGCTCGCTTATCTGCGTGTCGGTAAGCTCACGACCCACATCTGCGTTTTCAGCCTTAACGTCAGCGGTTATCTTCTCACGGCTCACCTGAACAAACGGCGCAAGATGAGTCAATGAAATCGACTGTCCGCCATACTGATTTGATGCAACCTGCGCGATGATCTGGGTTGCGATATTGCAAGCAGTTGAAAAGCTGTGAGGACGCTCGATGAGTGTACCCGTGATGACAGTACCGTTCTCTAACATATCCTCAAGGTTAACAAGGTCACAGTTGTGCATATGCTGTGCGAAATAATCGGTGTCGTGGAAATGTATGATACCCTCGTTGTGAGCCTTTACGATGTCCTCGGGAAGGAGAATACGGTTTGTAATATCGCGCGAAACCTCGCCTGCCATATAGTCGCGCTGGGTTGAATTGATAACGGGATTCTTGTTTGAATTTTCCTGCTTTGCTTCCTCGTTGTTACATTCGATAAGGGAAAGAATACGGTCATCGGTTGTGTTCGACTGGCGGACAAGGCTTCTGGTGTAGCGGTATGTGATATATATCTTCGCAACCTCAAAAGCGCCGTGCGCCATAAGCTGATGCTCAACCATATCCTGCACTTCCTCAACCTCCGGAGAGCGTCCGAGCGATTCGCAGGCGATCACAACTGCCTCAACGATACGCTCAATCTGTAAGGGCGTTATGCGAACAGCCTCATCAACCGCATTGTT
Organism: Candidatus Flemingiibacterium sp.; assembly: GCA_045588895.1. Lineage (GTDB taxonomy): Bacteria > Bacillota > Clostridia > Oscillospirales > CAG-272 > Flemingiibacterium. The sequence goes on along the minus strand of JAZNFB010000136.1, from coordinate 7,789 downwards.
TGCTTTGGTTATGGCGATTGCAATTTTTTCTTTATTAAATTCTGCCTCAGAGCCGTTTCTTTTGATTATCTTCATAGTTTTTTCTCCGTTTTGTAAGTTTTTTAAAATCGGGGATGTTTTTCTGAAAACCACAATATATAGTGGGTGTTGCCCTTACATAATACCATATATTGTGGTGTTTGTCAATAGAAATCAAGATATTATTTATTTTTTGGCGTTGTGTACAAAGAAATATCACCATTTTGGTGCACTTTTATAGTGGCGAACAGTAAAAATCCCATTCGTATCTGAAAATTCACTTGTTTTGCGAATCGCTTGACACACCATACAAAAAATGGTAGAATATATATTAACCAAGCTCATGAACGGAGTTAAATTATGAAACATCTTTCACAAATCGCAATAATCGCCGCCGTTTCGTTTCTCGGCGAGCTATTTCATTATCTTATTCCTCTGCCGATCCCGGGCAGTATATACGGACTTGTTATAATGTTCTTGCTCTTACTTTTTGGCATCGTTAAGGTCTCTCACGTCAAGGATGTCGGCGACTGGCTGATAACACTCATGCCGATAATGTTTGTCTCGCCGCTGGTCGGTTTGATCGGCAGCTTCGAGGAATGCAGTAAATTTATTATACCCATTATAATAACCGCAACCGTTTCAACCGTAATCGTCATGGCAGTCACGGGAACGGTTTCGCAGGCATTGATACGTATGCGCGACAAGAAGGACGGTGAGCAGAATGTTAAATGAATTTGCCGCCTCACTTCCCTTTTTCGGTATATTCGTAACGGCTCTCGTATATCTCGGCGCACTGAAGCTTCAGCAAAAAACAAAATCCGCACTTCTGAATCCGCTTATCATCAGTGGTACGGTTATAATCGTTTTTCTGCTGATTGCAAAAATCGACTATAGAATCTTCATTTACGGAAAACCGCTTGAAAATGGCAGATACGACGGCACAGGTGCGGCATTCTTTCAAACCATGCTGACACCGACCACCGTTTGTCTTGCAATCCCTCTTTATGAAAAAATTTCATATTTAAAAAAATATCCACTTGCGATAATCGGCGGAATCTTATCGGGCGCACTGACAAGCGTTGCCTGCGTTCTCGCCGTCGGATTAATTTTCGGAATTACGCAGGAGCAGTATATAACCCTTCTTCCAAAATCGATCACAACGGCAATCGGAGTTGCAATGTCGGAGGAGCTTGGCGGTATACCCTCCGTAACAGCTGCAGTTATCGCCTTCACGGGTGTTATGGGAAACACGTCCGCCGCACTTGTACTGAAGCTTTTCAAAATCAAGCATCCCGTTGCGGTCGGACTTGCCTGCGGAACATCGGCACACGCAATCGGTACATCCCGTGCACGTGACTTCGGTGAGATCGAGGAAGCAATGAGCGGACTTTCAATCGCCGTCTGCGGACTTATAACCGTTGTTCTCATGTCCGTTTTCGCCACGGTTCAGATGTAACATAATAAAAATCACGTTGACTTCACAAAAACCAAGCCAACGTGAATTTTTTATTTAAACATGGGAGTTGAAAGATATCTCTCACCCGTATCGGGCAGAAGCGCAACGATGGTTTTTCCTGCGTTTTCGGGACGGCGTGCAAGCAGGGTCGCCGCATAGAGTGCCGCACCTGAGGTGATGCCGACAAGTATTCCCTCTGTCTTTACAAGCTTGCGTCCTGCCGCATATGCCTCCTCCTCTGTAACGCAGATGATCTCATCATAAACCGAAGTATCAAGCGTATCGGGAACAAAGTTTGCGCCAATTCCCATAAGACCGTGTGCTCCGGCAGTACCGCCTGAAAGCAGAGGCGAGGATGCAGGCTCAATCGCAACTATCTTCACATTCGGATTCTTCTCCTTTAAATAGCGTCCAACGCCCGAAAGTGTTCCTCCCGTGCCGACACCAGCAACGAAAATGTCAACCCTACCGTCCGTGTCGTCCCATATCTCAGGTCCGGTTGTTTCATAATGTGCGGCAGGATTTGCGGCGTTTGTGAACTGCCCTGCAATAAAGCTGCCTGGAATTGATGCCGCAAGCTCATTTGCCTTTTCAATTGCACCGGTCATTCCAAGGCTGCCATCTGTCAGAACAAGCTCTGCACCGTATGCCCGAAGCAGACTGATCCGCTCAATACTCATCGTATCGGGCATGGTTAAAATCACCTTGTAGCCCTTTGCGGCGGCAGCGGCGGCAAGTCCGATACCCGTGTTTCCGCTTGTCGGCTCGATTATTGTTGCGCCGGCTTTAAGTTTTCCGCTTTTTTCTGCGTCGTCAATCATCTTTGCGCCAACTCTGTCCTTAACGCTTCCGGCGGGATTAAAATATTCAAGCTTGGCAAGCACGCGCGCTCCGAGTGACTCTGCAAAATTATAGTTAACAAGCTCCATAAGAGGGGTTTTACCGATAAGCTCAGTAAGTGATCTGTAAATTTTCATAATTATTGTACCGCCAAGCGGTTTCCTTTCCGAAAATGGTAACTTTATTATATCACCGAGATAAAGAATTGTCAATACAGAAATGTTTTTTCGACAAATTTCGAGATTATTGTATCGATTGACTCCAAACGCGGCCGTGAATATTCATGCGGACTCCCAATTGAAACAAAAGACCTGTTATGGTATAATGTATATAGTCAAAAACAAAGACAAGGAGCATATAAATGCAAGCTAAAACGGACACCTTAACAGAATCAATGGATACCTGTGAGGTAAAAGCACTCATCGATTTTCTAATAAGCGAGCTTGGAGTACCATCCCACCTCAAGGGCTATAAATATCTTGCTCTTGCCGTCAGTATAGTATACAAAAATCCCGAAGCGATACGCAGTGTAATAACAGGGCTTTACAGCATAATTGCAGATATATACTCAACTACGGTTTCATGCGTTGAACGCGATATGCGAACAGCACTCAAAATAGCGGCAAGCTCGGAAAAAGCAACTGATTTTGATGAATATTTTTCCTGCGCACTGACAAGCACAAATGTTATTCAACCCCGTCGCTTTATTGCAATACTTTCAGAAAGACTCCGCTGTCATCTCGTAGCACGGTCGGCAGGCAATAATCCCACATGACTAAAGTTATATCATATTCACCGAATACACAGCTTAATATACGCATCACCGATATTCTTCTGCGGCTCGGCATCAGTGCGAGCTCATACGGCTATGAATATCTGCGCTGTGCCATAATGCTCGCATATGATAATCCTGAAATAACAGCATATGCAACCAAAACGCTATACCCGACAGTTGCCAAGCTTTGTCATGCCACAAGAAGCACAAATGTTGAGCGTAATTGCCGCCGTGCAGTTGAACGTGCCATATATGCCGAAACACGGACATTATACGAATATTTTGGTAACATAACGCCCACTCACCATCCAACCTGCGCAAAATTCATCCTGACCATCGCCGATAAGCTGCGCACGCAGGATGAATATAAGCAAAACAAGTGAAAAATACACACCCATTCGCTGTTACCCCAAATAAAAGGGGAAAACGCAAAAAGTACAGTAGACACTCCGCTTTATCGGCGAGGTATCTGCTGTACTTTTGTTTAGCTTGTAATCAATTACTGGAGCAGCTCGAACTTGTATCCAACGCCCCAAACGGTTTTGAGAATCCACTTATCGGAAACGCCCTCAAGCTTTTCACGAAGACGCTTAACGTGTACGTCAACGGTACGGGAATCGCCGAGATAGTCAAATCCCCAAACCTTGTCAAGAAGCTGATCACGGGTGAATACACGGTTATAGTTGCTTGCAAGGAAGTAGAGAAGCTCGAGCTCCTTCGGAGGAATGTCAACCGATTTGCCGTTCAGCTTAAGCTCATATTTCTGACGGCTGATTTCGATATTGTCAAATTTGATGGTTTCATCATCATTCTGATTGTCGTGCGCACTGTAACGGCGAAGAACCGCTTTAACGCGTGCGGAAAGTTCCTTGGTTTCAAAGGGCTTAACCATGAAATCGTCAGCTCCGAGCTCAAGTCCGAGAACCTTATCGAAAACCTCGCCCTTTGCTGTGAGCATGATGATCGGCTTTGAGGAGACCTCACGGATCTCGCGGCAAACCTGCCAGCCGTCCTTTTTGGGGAGCATTATGTCGAGAAGAACGAGATCAGGCTCGTACATTTTAAAGAAGCTTACACCCTCTGCGCCGTCATTGGCGGTTTTGACCTCATAGCCCTCGTTTTCGAAATAAAGACGGAGCAGGTCGCAAATGTTAAGATCGTCGTCAACCACAAGAATTTTTGTTGCCATAGTTTATAACATCCTTTCTCTCGATTTTTCATGTATTGTCACATTGTCATTTTTGTGTCAATCTGCACAATTATTTGTTCATATTTTCACAAAGACGTCAAATTGTTAATTTCGTCAAAAATCTGACCAAATTCATTATATCACGTTTCTGACAAAAAGTGTTTAATATTTTATGAATTTTATACCAATTTTTATCAAGGTAAATGACGTAAATTTCACAATAACGGTCTCCGCGCCCTATTTATGGATAGCTTGTGCAGAAAAAAGGCATTTACAGAGAATTTACTGCAACTTTACTCCTCACCAATTACTGATTTTACATCCCCGGTGTAAAATAAAAAAAACAAATTTAAAAAATTTCAGAACTGCGAGGTTAAATAATGAATATTTTTGACGTATTGACACTTATTGGCGGTTTATGCCTCTTCCTTTTCGGAATGAATCTCATGGGTGACGCTCTTGAAAGAAGTGCCGGAAGCAAGCTTGAAATTATGATAGGCAAGCTTACCACCGGAAAAATCGCCGGTCTCCTTACGGGTCTTGGCGTTACAGCCGTTATTCAAAGCTCATCCGCAACAACGGTTATGGTCGTTGGCTTTGTAAACTCAAAACTGATGACTCTCAAGCAGGCAATCCACGTTATCATGGGCGCAAATATAGGAACCACGGTCACTGCATGGATTCTGAGTCTCAGCGGAATATCGGGCGACAGTATATTTCTCAAGCTCCTGAAGCCGTCCTCGTTCACACCCATCCTCGCTCTTATCGGTATAATTCTTTTAATGTTTACCAAAAGCAGCAAAAAGAAGGATATCGGAATTGTTCTGCTCGGGTTTGCAACGCTCATGTTCGGAATGGAAACCATGACAGACGCAGTTTCAGGTCTCAAGGATATTCCGGCATTCAGAGAGCTGTTCCTTGCTTTCAAGAATCCTGTTTTGGGAGTTCTTGCCGGAGCAATTCTGACAGCGATTATACAGTCGAGCTCTGCCTCTGTCGGCATTCTTCAAGCTTTGGCTGCAACAGGCGCAGTTTCCTACGGTGCGACAATTCCGATTATAATGGGACAGAATATCGGAACCTGTATCACCGCAATCCTCTCCTCGGTCGGCACAGCGAAAAACGCAAGAAGAGCAGCACTTGTTCATCTGTCATTCAACGTAATCGGCACAATAATATGTCTCATCGCATTCTCTGTTATTAAAGCAGTATTCATGCCGGGACTGCTTAATGATCCGGCAACATATACCGGCATCGCAACGGCACACTCGGTATTCAACGTCATCTGCACGCTGCTCCTGCTTCCCATGTCCGGACTTCTTGAAAAGCTTGCATATAAGCTCATTCCGGACACCGAACAAACCGAAAAAGCGCCAGAGCTCGACGACAGACTTCTTTCAACTCCGGCAATCGCACTCGAATGTGCGCACAACCTCACCTGCGACATGGCAAAGCTCGCAACAGATGCTCTGAAAAGCAGCATTGAATGCTTCATCGCTTACGATAAGGCAAAAGCGGCATCGATCCGTGAGGCAGAGGATAAAACCGACCACCTTGAGGACGTTATTGGCAGTTACCTTGTCAAGCTCAGCGCAAAGCAACTTAACGAAAGCGAGGGTGCAACGGCATCAATGCTGTTAAAAGCCATCGGTGACTTTGAGCGTATATCCGATCACGCAATCAATATTCTCGAATCCGCAGAGGAAATGCGCGAAAAGGGTATTGCATTTTCAAGCGGAGCGAAAGCTGAAATGGAATCTCTTTGTGCCGCAACCGCTGAAATTGTAACACTGTCGTTCGGTGCGTTCATTGAAAATAACGCCGAGCAGGCAACACTTGTCGAACCGCTCGAGCAGGTTATAGACAGGATGAAGGAGCTTCTCCGCTCAAGACATATTGAACGTCTGCGTATTGGCGACTGCGGAATCGAGGCAGGCTTTGTCTGGAGTGACCTCATAACCGACATGGAAAGGGTTTCAGACCATTGCTCAAACATTGCTGGCTGCGTCATGGACTCAAAGGCGCAGAACATGAACCTGCACGAATCCTTGAAGCTGCTCAGAAGCGATAACGAGCAGTATCGGGAAAACTACAAAAAATATACCCAAAAATATCTCTCATCCGTGTAAAACAAAATTTTTTGATGCTGTAAAGCAGCCACCGCTTCGTCATTTGGGCGGTGGTTTTGTTTATCCAAGGCAAAATATTCGGGCTTACTGCTAAAAGTTTACAAATTATTTCTAATGAAATTTTATCTAACCGCTTGAGAATACTCGCATTATATGTTATAATGATACATAATAGTGTTTTCTTTCTCAAAACAAAAAGTTATACATCGCACGGTCCCCGGTTCCACAGCGACCGACCGTAAGCAAATCAAAGATAAAGTCAAAGGAGAACAGACATAAATGAAACTTGGTATAGTAGGTCTGCCGAACGTCGGCAAAAGTACACTTTTCAACGCTATCACAAACGCAGGTGCGGAGTCTGCAAACTATCCGTTCTGCACCATTGACCCTAACGTCGGTGTCGTTGCGGTTCCCGATGCACGTCTTGATAAGCTCGCAGAGATGTACAGCCCCGAAAAATATACTCCCGCAGTCATCGAATTTGTTGACATCGCAGGTCTTGTAAAGGGTGCATCCAAGGGTGAAGGACTCGGAAATAAGTTCCTCTCGCACATCCGCGAATGTGACGCTATCATCCATGTTGTACGCTGCTTTGAGGATTCCAATATCATCCACGTTGACGGCAGTATCGACCCGATGCGCGACCTTGAAACCATCAATATGGAGCTTATCTTCTCAGATATCGAGATGATCGAGCGCCGCATTGACCGAGTTAAAAAGGCAATGAAGGGCGACAAATCCCTCGCTGCCGAACTTGAACTGCTTGAGCGTGTACTCGCGGCTCTGACTGACGGCAAATGTGCACGTTCCCTCGATTATAACGAGGACGAGCTTGTTATAATGAACGACTGTCATCTTCTCTCAATGAAACCCGTAATCTACGCGGCAAACATCTCCGAGGATGAAATCGGCAGCGATATGTCAGCTAACGCAGGTTACCAAAAGCTCGCTGAATATGCCGAGAGCGAAAAGGCACAGATCATGCCCATCTGCGCAGGAATCGAAGCGGAGATCGCACAGCTTGAGGGCGACGAGAGAGCTGAATTTCTCGCCGATCTCGGTATCGCGGAAAGCGGACTTGACCGTCTTATCAAGGCAAGCTATACCCTGCTCGGTCTTATCTCATACTTAACCGCAGGTCCCAAGGAAGTCCGAGCATGGACTATCACCAAGGGTACAAAAGCACCGCAGGCGGCAGGTAAGATCCACTCGGACTGCGAGCGCGGATTTATCAGAGCCGAAATTATCGCATATGACGATCTCATGGCGTGCGGAACTATGGCGGCAGCAAAGGAAAAGGGCCTTGTCCGCAGCGAGGGCAAGGAATACGTCATTGCAGACGGCGACGTTGTGCTCTTCAGATTTAACGTTTGATTTTA
>JAZNFB010000135.1:0-2289 GCA_045588895.1 Candidatus Flemingiibacterium sp. | reverse complement strand
TTGGGGATCACCAGGATGTGTACGGGTGCCTGGGGGTTAATATCCTTGAAGGCGTAAATATCTTCGGTTTCGTAAACTTTGGTTGATGGGATCTCACCGGCAGCGATTTTACAAAAAATACACATTATAGTTGTATCTCCTTTTGAAAATTGATTGACAACCGACTAAAAAAGCGGTATAATTGTAGTGTATTGGTTATTATGAATTTAATGTTATAATTTTAACATGGAAAGGATGTATGTGTCAATGGAAATCACTAAAAAATCTATCATAGGCGATGTTCTTGACTATGACAGAGATACGGCAGAATTCTTCCTCGAGATCGGAATGCATTGCCTCGGCTGCCCCGCTGCAAGAGGAGAATCTATTGAGGACGCTTGTGCTGTTCACGGCACCAACGCTGATGAGCTCGTTGAGAAGATCAACGCTTTTCTCGCCGACAAGGAATAAGCTTTTCTTTAAAAACTGAACTTGACTGTGAAAGGCAGGACGGGATTTTTTCACTGTCTTGCCTTTTCATATTCATTCCAAACGAAAGAAATCCTAAACTGTTTCTATGCTAAAATTACAAAACCGATTAAAAAAGATAAAATCATATATTCGCGATAATTCCGCAGTGTACGACGTGGGCACCGATCACGCACTGATCCCCGCGGCTCTCGTTCTTGAGGGGCACACGGGAAGTATAACGGCTTCCGACGTGGCAGAAGGACCTATTCAGCGGGCGAGGGAGAACGTTTTGGCTTACGGAGTTCAGGATAAGATTAAGATTTGTCTTGCCGACGGACTTCAAGGTATTGAGCTTGAAGAAAGAGCCGACGTTATAATAGCCGGTATGGGCGGTGAGCTTATTCGCGACATAATCGATCGCAAGCCCGAAATTTTGACCGGCGACAAGCGGCTGATCCTCCAGGCTATGACAAAGCAGGAGTTACTTAACGATTATCTTGCCGAAAAAGGCTTTGATATTATAGACGGCGGATACGTTAGCGACACAGAAAACGGAAAGATATACTGCGTTATCGTTGCCGAGTACAGCGGCGAACCTTATGAATTGACGGAAGTGCAGAGAGTGCTCGGTGCTATACCTTGCGAAATTGCCGCAGGAGACAGGCTCTTTCCCTATGCGATTCTTCACGAAATTGAAGTTACCGAAAAGAAGCTGAAGGGAAAAAAACTGGGAGAAGCTGATTTTTCTGACGAGGAATCCCTCGTTTGTGAGCTGAAGCGCATACATAAAGCGGTTTGTATAACGAATCAAAACATTTGAAAGGGAAGCTTTTGCCCATGCAAAGGCTTGGTCGTGATCATGAATGTTTCTCAACTTTACGAATACTTTAACTCGCTCTATCCCGAGACGCTTCGATGCGAATGGGATAACGACGGACTTATGTGTTGTTCCGAAGCCGAGCGTGAGATCAAACGCGTTCTCATTACACTTGATATAACCGACGATGCTGTGGATTATGGCGTCAAAAACGAATTTGACGCCATAATTTCCCACCATCCCATGATATTTAAGCCCCTGAGATCGGTAACCTCTTCCAAAATAATCTCTCTTATCACATGCGGTATTGCGGCGATGTCGTTTCACACCCGTCTCGACAAGGCAAACGGCGGAGTGAATGACTGCCTTGCCGATATTCTCGGACTCACCGACTGCCGTCATTTTGGTGAAGACGGACTCGGCAGGATCGGAGTTTTGAGTAGTCCGATAGCTCCGAAGGAGCTTGCTTCTGCGGTGGCTGATAAGCTCGGTGCGCCAGGTGTGTGTATGGTTGACGGCGGAAATATCTGCCGTACCGTTGCCGTCGTTGGCGGAGCGGGGAAGGACTATGTTTCCGACGCTCTTGCCGAGGGTGCTGATGCTTATATCACCGGCGAGGTGTCCTATAACACCTATACAGACGTTCTCGGAGAAGGACTTACTATTATCACAGCCGGACACTATTATACCGAGCAGCCCGTTTGCTATGAGCTTGAGAAGAAAATCAAGCTTTTGGACGAAAGCATCTACACGGAGATTTTTGACAGCAATCCCGTAATCGAAATTGCGAAATAATGCAAATTGTTCATTTACATAAAGTTAAGAGGTGAAGCCGATGGATTCAAGACCGGAAAAAAAGACGGATCAGGATAAATATCTTGATCTTCAACTGAAAATGAGCGAAAAGACCAGAGGAAGCGATCTTGCTACCGCTTTAATATTGATAGTTGTGATCTTCGGGTTTGCCATTTGGGGACTTTTGCTCCCGGACAAAGAAAAATCCGAGCAGGAAAACCGCTTTT
>JAZNFB010000134.1:0-2591 GCA_045588895.1 Candidatus Flemingiibacterium sp. | reverse complement strand
TTAAGCCGTGCGTAGGGCAGATTCGGCTTTGACGGCTTGAACGTCTTTGAGCGTGAGATCTGCTTGCCGTTTGAATCAACACCGCATGAAATGCGGATAAGGTAGGTACCGTTTGCTCTTGAAATAATGCTTGCCATAGTTTTATCCTCCTTGATGGCTGAAATTATGCACCTCGGAAATGAGAGAAAAGTTGTTTTTTCCCGAGGGTAGAACCGATAGCCTCTACCGTTTACAGACTGTGCCATTTGAAACCTATGTACTAAACTATGTACTGGCGTCTACCATCGGCAAATTCAAGCGAAGGAGCAAAACAAAAAATCCGCACCTCAAAGTGCGGAAAAAGTCAATAAATACAAAGAAAAATCGGGACTCTTACGAATCCCGATTATTGGGCTGAGTGACAAGACTTGAACTTGCGGCCTCTACCACCCCAAGGTAGCGCGCTACCAACTGCGCCACACCCAGATATCCAACACATAATATTATATCATAACGTATCCGGTTTGTCAAGGGGTTTTTGAAAGTTTTTTGTAAAACAATGATTTTAGTGATTTTGTCTGATTTCAGGTATCCGCAAGCTAAAAAACTGATCGTATATTCTCACTGAAAAAAGCAAAAATTACAAGAGCTCGATATTATAAACAGCACGCTCACCGCCGGTGAATGGTGCACGCACTCTTGCCGCCGAAACCGGTGCAGAGCCGATTGATTTCACTGAAAGTCGGAGAGGCACAGCCACTCGCTTTAAGTGCATACCGATAAGCGTACCTCCAATATCAAGTCCGGCATCTGCCTTAATTTCAGAAACTGCAACCGGAGCTTTAAACCTTCTCCACGACATTGTTGCAAATGAACCGCCTGCTTTAGGCATTGGCAGCACGTTCAGGATTTCGTATCCCTTTTCCTTTGCCACCGACTTTTCGACTATCAGAGCACGGTTAAGATGCTCACAGCACTGTGCCGCTATATTGATTCCACGAGGCTCGAACACATCCATAAGACCTGCAAGCACCGCTTCGGCAGCTTCGGGAGAGGAGGATGAGCCAATACGCTCACCAGTAATTTCACTTGATGAACAGCCAATCACAACAAGGTCTCCGCGCTCAAGCCGAGCCGTTTTGCACAGTTCTTCTGCCGCTTTTGCAGTCTCAGTACGGATATCTGCCGCCTCGGAATCGCTTAACATATCGCCTTCTCGCAGGGGAATATCAAACGTGCTTGCAAATTCTTCCATGGATTTAACCGTATAGGATGCAAAAGACGCATCGTCCTCAACAGAATGAGTCATGAAAAGGCAGCCCGTACATCCGGCATTAACACCTGCCGATACATCAATGCCACGGTCACCGACCATCAGTGACGAGCTTTTTTCAACTCCGTATATACGACAGATATGTTCCACTGCATCCGGTGCAGGCTTGGACGGAAAATGCATAGTACCGTCAACTCCGCCGGTGAAGTATTTATCAAGTCCCCATAAACGGAGATATGTCCACGCAAGTCGATCACGGTGCGTATACAGGAAATTTCTGCCGCCGGACTCGCAAATTGCACGGAGCACCGCCGCAGCACCTTTTATGGGAGACGCAGCAGGCATGAAGGATAAGCTTCCTTCAAGAGCTAACACCTCTGCATACTGTTCATTCGTAAGATTATATTTTTCACGGCAAGCTCTGAAAGTTACGTATAACGATTTCAGTAATTCCTCATGATTATACTCGATTCCGTGTTTATCCATGACCGCTTCAAACGCTGCCGCAATATGCGGATACGTGTCAAACAGCGTTGCGTCAAAATCCCATATATATGATGTGAATTTCAATTTTTTCTCCTTTGTGACACTGTATTTTTACAGTTTATATTGTATCACAAAAAGAGTGTTCTGTCAATAAGAAGTACGCATCATCGCTTAAACCTTGCTCCTCAAATCCTCGCCAAGCCGCGCAAGAATCTTCTTTTCAAGTCTCGATATATATGACTGCGATATACCCATCATATCCGCAACCTCCTTCTGCGTAAGCTCACGTCCGCCATTAAGACCATATCTTAAATTGATTATCACCTGTTCGCGCTCGTCAAGCTGTTCTATAGCATCCCGTATGGTTTTCTTCTCCTCTATCGCCTCGATTCCTCTCGAAACGTCATCCTCATCGCTCCCAAGAACATCAGACAAAAGCAGCTCGTTTCCGTCCCAGTCAACGCTTAATGGCTCATCAATCGAAATATCATGCCGTCCCGAGCATTTGCGTATATACATGAGTATCTCGTTTTCAATACACCTTGAAGCGTATGTTGCAAGCTTGATGTTCTTGTCCGCTTTGAACGTGTTGACCGCCTTGATCAGTCCTATTGTGCCAATAGAAATAAGATCCTCAAGTCCTGCGCCCGTATTTTCAAACTTCTTCGCTATGTAAACAACCAAACGAAGATTGTGCTCGATAAGCAGATGGCGCGAATATGTACAAATTTCCGCATCAAGCGAATCGAGACCGTCTATCGCGGCGTTTTCCTCCTCGGGCGTCAACGGCGGGGGAAGCGTGGCGGGTCCGTTTATGTAATATATTCCCTTCCCTTTTTGCTTTCAAGTCGGG
>JAZNFB010000133.1:0-4079 GCA_045588895.1 Candidatus Flemingiibacterium sp. | reverse complement strand
TCCGAATGCAGATGAGCTCTCCGGCAAAAGAGTTATTGTTTCCGATACGGTTGTTTCCGAGCTTGGACTTGACTTTTTGCTTGAGCTGACTAATTCAAATCTTTCGGAGTATTTTACGACAGATAAAGCAACTATAGAATACCGTCTTGCAACCGTTAACGATATGCTTGAAAATCCGAGTATCGTTGAAACGCTAAAGGGTGTTTTGACGCTGCTTAATGATATAGTCGAGCTTCGCCATATCAAGAGCGAGACCGAGGTTGCCAAGAATTATCTTTACAGCATCACCGAAATTGAGCTTTACATAGATATCGTGGCACGGCTTGCAAAGGGATTTAAGTCTGTTCGAGATAATGTTAAATCTCCTGCCTTAATAAAGCTCACGGAAACTGTGACCGAGCTTTCGGAAAGTGAATATTATACCGAGCTCAACAAGAAGTTAAATGAGCTTACGGCAAAGGTACACGAGGTTAAATCGGTCACTATAGGCGTTAATCTCGATTCGGAGTTTCGTCCGACAGATGCAGGCGTTGTCAGTCTCAATCCCGAGCACTTCAAATCGGGAAAGGTTATAGATAAGATCCTGCGCATGGATTTTAGGAATGATGATTACACCTGTATCGCTTCTCTTGTTCCTTATACACATTCGCAGACCGATAACGCAAAGATCGCCTTTACCAATGCCTTTAATAATGCGATGAATGATATTTTCAAGGCAGATATCCGTCAATGGCGTCAGCTTGTTGAGGCGTATGTGCTCTCAAACACCGATTTTCTCCTTCGTATTATGCCGGAGATTGAGTTTTTAACCAAGGCACAGCATTTGCTTCTTGCGCTGAAGAGCAGAGGACTTTCGCTCTGTACGCCCGAAATTGCCGATATGGATTCACGTGAATTTGCGGCAGTCGGTATCTATAACCCCTGTATCGCTCTGCAGGTTGATGCTCCGATGGTGAAAAATAATATTGATTTCGACGATAACGCCAAGATATATGTTCTGACAGGTCCTAACCGCGGCGGTAAATCGGTTATAACCTGTGCGGTCGGTCAGGTTCAGGCACTTGCTCAGTTAGGCTTGCCCGTTCCTGCAGATTCGGCAAAAATTTCTCCTGTGACCGCGATCTACACACATTTCCCGACCGATAGCGGTGACACAGTTGAAAAGGGAAGACTCGGTGAGGAATGTGCCCGTCTTAATGAGATATTCGACACGGTTGATAAATACAGTCTCGTTTTGCTTGATGAATCCTTTAGTTCCACCGGTTCATACGAGGCGGCATATATCGCGTCCGAGGTGCTGATCGGTTTATCGGTTGTCGGATGCAGATGTCTCTTTTCAACCCATCTTCACGAGCTTTCTTCAAGACTTGATGAAATTAATAAAAAATGTACAGAGCAGGGCGGTGCTCCGATTGACACCCTTGTTGCCGGAATAAACGGTGCCGAGCGTTCCTTCGAAATCACACGAGCCAAGCCCGATGGCAAATCCTATGCACGTGACATTGCAGATAAATACGGACTTTCTTACGAAAAAATAATGAATCGCGTCAAAGCGAAGAAATAAACGAGGTATCTAATATGGAAAACAACAACGAGCTTTTACAGCTTCTCGAAAACGACAGCCGACTCACTCCCGAACAGCTTGCAGTCATGCTTGACAAGGAGGTCGGAGACATTAAAAAGCTTATCAAAACTTATGAAAAGGACGGCGTTATTCTCGGTTACAAGACCCTTGTTGACTGGGACAAAACTGATCGTGAATATGTTACAGCACTTATTGAATTAAAGGTTGCGCCACAGAGAGACCGCGGTTTTGATAAGGTTGCGGAGAAGATTTATAACTATCCCGAAGTACAGTCGCTTTATCTCATGAGCGGAAGCTTTGACCTTGCAGTGTTCATTGAGGGACGCACCATGAAAGAGGTTGCATTCTTCGTTGCACAAAAGCTTGCACCGATTGAATATGTTGTTTCAACATCAACGCATTTCGTGCTTCGTAAATACAAGGATAAGGGTACGGTCTACGGTCCTTGCGAGGTTGATATGAGAGGTATGATGTAAGGTGGATTATTCAAAGATTTTATCGACGACTGTTCAAAACATTCAGCCGTCCGGAATACGAAAGTTTTTTGATCTTTTAAACGATAAAAAAGATGTTATTTCATTAACCGTCGGTGAACCGGATTTCCTGACACCGTGGCATATTCGTGAAGTCGGAATTGAGAGTTTACAGCGAGGTAAGACTTACTATACCTCAAATGACGGTATTATGGAGCTTCGCCGCGAGATCTGTAACTATCAGAACCGCCGCTTCAAGCTCTCATATAATCCGAAAAATGAGGTTATTGTAACCGTTGGCGGCAGTGAAGCTATAGATATAGGCGTACGTGCACTTGTAAATCCCGGAGATGAGGTTATTATACCGATTCCGGCGTTTGTCTGTTACGGTCCTATAGTTGAAATGGCACACGGCATTCCGGTTTATATTGAAACAAAAGCAGAGGATAATTTTAAATTAACTCCCGATGCACTCCGTGCGGCTATAACTTCAAAAACCAAACTTCTGATTCTTCCTTTTCCGAACAACCCGACCGGTGCGGTATTAACACATGATGAGCTTGAAGAAATCGCAGACGTTATCCGTGGCACCGATATAATGATACTGTCCGACGAAATATACGCCGAGCTTACATACGGCTTCAAGCATACTCCGATTGCAACGCTTGATGGAATGTGGGAGAGAACGATAACGGTTTCCGGTTTCTCGAAGGCTTACGCAATGACCGGCTGGAGACTCGGTTATCTCTGTGCGCCTGAGCCGATTATTTCACAGATGCACAAGATACATCAGTATGCGATAATGTGTGCGCCGACAACGAGTCAGCTTGCAGCTATTGAAGCACTCAAAAACGGCGACTCCGACATTGAGATGATGGCATCCGAATATAATCGCCGCCGCAGATATATTATTAACGGTCTGCGTGACATTGGGATTGACTGCTTCGAAGCACAGGGCGCATTTTACGTTTTCCCGGACATTCGCAAGTTCGGACTCTCGAGCGATGAATTTTGTCAGCGATTGCTTGATGAAAAGGGAGTAGCTATCGTTCCCGGAAATGCGTTTGGTTCATGCGGAGAAGGCTTTGCAAGAATTTCGTATGCATATTCGGTTGATCACATCAATGAGGCACTTGACGCTATGGGCGAATTTGTTCGTGAATTATAATTTTAATATAAACAAAAGATCCGGAGATATCTTCGGATTTTTTTATTCAAAAGAAAAATCAGCGTAGTGCGGAGAGTGATGCATATTCACGTACAGTTTTACCGGGGCAGTTTTATACAGCCGATTATACAAAATGCAAATTTTGTATAATAAAGGGAAGGAATAAAGACGTGAAAAGGGAGATTTTTATTGGGGGCACTATTTTAAATTGCATTTTGTCTCAATTAGCCTATATTCATATATACTTATAGTTATCGCTTACTATGTGAATTATAAGCGGCAGATTACGTCTGAATACGATTACAAACTTGTGTACAGTTGCGGCTGTAGCTATTCTGTCAGACGTTAGTTACACGTTCTCAGGAAATCTATTACTAACTGTCCGCTGACAGCCAATGGCGTGAAGCAAAACGTATAAAACGGTAAGGATTGAAGATTTCTGTTAGCAGTCACAGACGCGAATTTTACAGAAAATTATATTTATATGCTCGAAGTAGCAGTTGCACGTGTTTGGACGTGAATATGTGACATTTTACGAGTGCCTCGAGCGATTACCGGTAATATTTCACTCATAATTTGAAAATACGCCTGACTTCGAATATCAACAGTTTCAACAAGTATTCCCCAAACAGTTTATTAATTGTTTTACAACATCAATTATACAAAATCCAGCATAATGGAACGATAAAATAAAAAGTCGCCATCTTTTGAATGACGACATAATTTATTCATAATTATTCGAGACATCCGTAAACAACATTACGCAAACGAGGCTGATACCAGTCTTCACGAGGTGCTAAATTATGCTGTACAAAGAATACTCCAAGCTTTTCTTCGGTGTCCATTATAGCAG
>JAZNFB010000132.1:0-3758 GCA_045588895.1 Candidatus Flemingiibacterium sp. | reverse complement strand
TATGCTGTTATTGCGCCGATGATATCACCGTACACGATAAAAGATAAGGATTCGGTTTATATTAATTTCCCACCTTACACCGAGTCAGTATCCTCTATTGGTTTTATGGACGGTGGTGTTTCAAGGGAAAGTCAGAATGAAACACAGCTTGCTTATCTTCATGCTATCGGAAAAGAAACGGGAATGGATCCTGTTATACGAATAATTGATGAAAACGTCAGCGTGACAAATTTTCGCGGCGAAGAAACAAAGAGTGTCACTTATAAAATCAAGGTGAACAAATATTATGAGGTTGGAGTCGTGATGCGAGTTATGACGCCTGCGGAGTTTCGAGCTATACTTGAATATCAGAATGAGACGGGCGTGCAGGTCATATATCCGTATGTGAGCCGCGAGAAGATCGGCGCGAATGTCAGCTCGTCGAATATATGGTATAGTGTTTCAGATTCAAAGGGTACGCCTGTATATGACGAAAACGGCGAGCTTATACCGGCATATTCGACCGATAAAGGTGCAGAGGGTATGGAATATAACAGCATACGCATCGGAGGCGATGACGGCAGCTATATATACAGCCAAAAAAAGGGCGGTGCAATAGAATGTCGCGTTTGTTACTATAACTATTACCGTTATCTACATGGCAGAGCGCCGACGTATATACTCGGAACAAATTCGCTTGGGCAGGATCTTTTTTCGGCAATAGGAATCGGCGCACGGTTTTCGCTTTTATTTGCGCTTGCCGTGTCAATAATCAATCTGACGATAGGTGCACTGTACGGTGCAATTCAGGGGTATTACGGAGGCACGGTCGATCTCATTCTTGACCGTATTGCGGATATTTTATCAGGTATGCCGTTTATTGTCGTGGCGACGCTGTTTTCACTTCATTTGGCGCAGAGAGTCGGCACGGTTGTATCGTTTTTATTTGCTTTTGTTCTGACGGGGTGGATATCCATGGCGGCGCTGACGAGAAAGCAGTTTTACCGTTATAAGGGACGTGAATTTGTCCTTGCCGCACGTACTCTCGGAGCATCGGACAAGCGGCTTATGTTTGCGCATATTTTCCCAAATTCGCTTGGGACACTGGTTACGGGCTGTGCACTTGTTATTCCGAGCGTTATCATCTCCGAAACGACGCTGACCTACCTTGGCATAATCAATTTGAGCGAATTTGTCGGAACGAGCCTTGGAACTCTTATGTCGCAGGGGCAGACCTCGATGACCACCTCTCCGCACGCAATGCTCTTTCCGGCTCTTTATTTTTCGCTCTTGCTTATATCGTTCAATCTTTTCGGAAACGGGCTGCGTGATGCGTTCAATCCGCAGTCGAGAGGAGTCGGTGACTGATGGAGGAGATACTTTCTGTAAAAAATCTTGCCGTATCTTTCAAAACATCGAGCGGCAAGGTTCAGGCGGTGCGAGGTATAGATTTCACTCTTTCAAAGGGGGAAACTCTTGCGATAGTCGGCGAATCGGGCTCGGGAAAATCGGTTACGAGCAAGGCGATACTCGGCATACTTTCGGGTAATGCCACTGTTGAACGCGGTGAGATATTATACGCCGGCAGGGATATTTTAAAGCTTTCCGAAAAGGAAATGTGCCGTCTTCGCGGGGACAGGATCGCTATGATATTCCAGGACCCGATGTCAAGTCTTAATCCTATAGTCAAGGTTGGTAAGCAGATAACCGAGGCGATGGTTTTAGGGGGAAGACTATCGAAAGCAGCGGCGAAGGAACGCGCGATAAAGCTGATGGAGGAGGTTGGTATTCCGGATGCCGAAGGTAGATATGAGCGTTACCCGTTTGAATTTTCGGGCGGTATGCGCCAACGTATCGTTATAGCCATTGCGCTTGCGGCAGAACCCGAAATACTCATCTGTGATGAACCGACAACGGCACTTGACGTTACAATTCAGGCGCAAATACTTGAGCTTCTTGAAAGGCTTAAGCGTGAACATCAGTTGTCTATTATATTCATAACGCACGATCTCGGTGTTGTTGCCAACATTGCAGACAGAATAGCCGTGATGTATGCAGGAAAGATAGTCGAGCTTGGTACGGCAGAGGATATTTTTTACCGTGCGGCACATCCTTACACCTGGGCATTACTTTCGTCTGTTCCCGATCTTGAAGGGACAGAGAAGCTTGAGGCAATACCCGGTGTTCCACCCGATATGACCGCTGTGCCGGTTGGAGACGCCTTTGCCGAGCGTAACAAATATGCACTAAAGATCGATTTTGAAGCCATGCCGCCCATGTTCAGGATATCAGAGACTCACAGTGCGGCAACCTGGCTGCTTCATCCCGATGCGCCAAAGGTCAAAGAACCGCGCATAATAATTGAGCGCAGACAGAGAATGGAAAGGATGAGAGGTGTGGAACATGGAGAGGGATAATGTGCTTTTGCGTGTGTCACATCTATGTAAATATTTCAAGGTAGGCAACACTGAATTTCGTGCGCTCGATGATGTCAGCTTTGAAGTGAAGCGCGGCGAGGTATTTGGGCTTGTCGGCGAATCGGGATGCGGTAAAACCACGATGGGACGTACGATAATCAAGCTTTATGATGCAACCTCGGGCGAGGTGTGGCTTGACGGCGTGCGTATATCGGCAGGCGTTGGAGCTTACCGTGAGTCAATAAAGGCAGCACGCAAAAATTACAGTGAAAATCTTGCAATGGCAGGAAACGACACCGAGCGAAAACGGCTTAAATATGAGCTTGAGAGGACGTTGACGGAGAATCGAAATGCGATAAAGCAAGCTAACCGTGACAGACGTAAAAAAAGCGATATTTCCTCGCGAATACAGATGATATTTCAGGACCCGACGGCATCGCTTGATCCGAGAATGACCGTCCGTGAGATAATTTCCGAGGGCTTAAAGATAAAGGGCGAGAGGGACAGACGCGTTATTGACGAAAAGGTATATAAAACCCTTGAAACCGTTGGACTTTCAGCCGAGCACGCAGGACGGTATCCGCATGAATTTTCGGGAGGACAGCGTCAACGAATCGGCATTGCGCGAGCGATCATTATGGAGCCCGATATGATAATTGCCGACGAGCCGGTTTCTGCACTTGACGTTTCGGTTCAGGCGCAGGTGATAAATCTTCTTGACGGTCTTAAACGAGATCTCGGTCTCACGGTGCTTTTTATTGCGCATGACCTTTCTGTGGTCAAATATTTTTCAGACCGTATCGGTGTTATGTACCTTGGCAAAATGGTTGAGCTTGCCGAAGCAGACGAGCTTTTTTCAAATCCGCTTCATCCATATACACGCTCGCTTCTTTCGGCGATACCTCTACCTGATCCCATATACGAAAAAAACAGAAAGCGTATCATTTACGAGCCTGAAAGAGTGCACGATTACAGCAATGAAAAGCCGACCTTCAGGGAGATATCAAACGGTCACTACGTTATGTGCAGTGATGCCGAATACGAAGCATATCGCAAGGCGGTGACGGGATGAGGATAAGGCTGCCTATAGATATTGCCGTCGGTATTCTCTTATTCATTGTGACCGCTTTGAGCCGCGGACTCTTTGTGTCGCGGGACTTATACGATATATTCGGTGCATTATCAGACAGCTTTACAATTCCCGGCGCGGTTCTTATCGGTTTTTCGCTTCTTTCGTATATCTCCTGCACGGGCGTTTTCGATATGCTTACCTATTCCGTATATTCGCTTGTCAACACGGAGAAAAACGACGGATATTACAATTATAAATGCCGCAAAAGAAAAAAGCGTACACTCTATCAC
>JAZNFB010000131.1:0-2783 GCA_045588895.1 Candidatus Flemingiibacterium sp. | reverse complement strand
CAATCGTTGACGATGAATAAAATCGCATAACTCCATCTCTTCTTCTTAAAATCACCGGTAAGTTTTTCATGTCTTATCGGTGATTATTTATACGTGGACAGCTTAAGTTAAAATTATGCTAATATAAGTTAAATTTATCATGGAAATATTTCCCCGTTCATTATATAATTTTCTTGTAAAGATAATATTAAGGAGCACGATATTATGGCAAATATGAACACCCCTTGGACTGAATATATGGAGCCGTTCAAGATCGCAGACAATTTGTATTTTGTCGGTTGTTATGCCGCATCCTCGCATCTTATAACAACAAACAAAGGACATATTCTTCTCGATACCGGCTATCCGCAGAACCTCTATCAGGTTATCGACAATATATATAAGCTCGGCTTAAATGTGCATGATATCAAATACATCATCCACTCCCACGGTCACTATGATCACCTCGGCGGTACAAAAGCACTCGTTGAACTGATCGGTGCAAAAACCATCATCGGTGCAGATGACCGCGAATATGCCAACGGTACTCTCCCCTTAACCTGGGCAAAGGAAATCGGTTACGAATACCATGAGGCATTTGAGCCGGACATACTCTTGCATGACGGTGATATTATCCGTCTCGGCGAGGTTGAGATCACTGCCCTCTCCACTCCGGGTCACACTCCCGGAACAATGTCATTCTTCTTTGACACCACATTCGAGGGAAAGACATACCGCGTCGGTACTCACGGTGGTGTCGGTCCTAACTCGATGATGACATGGTTTCTCAATGCTTACGGACTTTCGTTTGACTGCCGAGAAAAATTCCTTGCCGGACTCGAAAGGCTGAAAAATGAAAAAGTCGATATCTTCATCGGAAACCACGTTTGGAATAACGACACCAAGGGTAAATATGAGCGTATGCAGGCAGGCGAAAGCAATCCGTTCATTGATTCGGGCGAATGGGTTAAATTCCTTGATCGCTGCCGGGCTAATCTCGAAAATCAGCTTGCCAAGGAAGCAGAAGAAAATAAATAATTAACATAATATTGAAAGGAAACACACCATGAAAATCTTAATGATCGGCGCACATCAGGATGACAATGAGTTTCGCTGCGGCGGACTTGCACACAAGTATGTACAGCTCGGACACGAGGTATATTTCCTCAGTATGTGCAACGGCTGCGGCGGACATCACATTTTAACTCCTGCCGAAACAACCGCAACACGTGCAAAGGAATCTGCGGCAGTTGCAAAGCTTCTCGGAATCACATACGACATCTGGTCCGACATAAATGACTGCTCACTCGTTGCAGACCTTGAAACACGCAGACGTCTCATTCGCTACATAAGACGGATCTCTCCCGATCTCGTTATCGCACACCGTCCCAACGACTATATGCCCGACCACCGCAATTCCGGTCAGCTCGTTCAGGATGCGGCTTACCTGCTTCTTGTTCCCCATGAATGTCCCGACGTTCCGGCAATGCGAAAGATGCCCGTAATCATGTACAATGAGGATCGCTTTACAAATCCCCCTTTCCGCTGCGATGTTATCATCGACACAGATGCCGAGATCGACATTAAAATGCAGATTGCCGACCTCAACGTATCGCAGGTTTACGAGTGGCTTCCCTACAGTGACTGCGAAACCGTTCCCGAGGGCACAAAGGAAGAACGCTTTGAATGGCTCAAGGGTATGGACACAACAAAATGGTACAGCGACGAGGAGGTTAATGCCCTTCCGAGAGGTTATGCTGTACGCTATGCAAAAACAGCCGCACGCTTCAGAAAAGAGCTTATCGAAAAATACGGCGAAGAACGCGGAAGCAAGGTTCGCTATGCTGAGGCATTCGAGGTCTGCGAATACGGCTCACCGCTGACAGAAGAGCTTAAGGCTCAACTGTTCCCATTCTAAGGAGGTAAATTAAAATGAAAAAGCAAGAACTTTTAAAGTACGTTGGTTCCATAAGCCAGATTGGCGGAGTCAGAGATGTTATTCTCAATGACGGCAAGGCAAAGGGCGTGCGTGCGCTCGAAATCAACACAGGCAAGCTCCGTCTGACCGTGCTCCCCGACAGATGCATGGATATCGCACAGGCAGATTACTGCGGACGTGCATTCAGCTGGATCTCAAAGACTGATATCACAGCACCGCAGTATTACAACAAAAACGGACTTGAGTGGCTTCGCGGCTTCTATGGCGGTCTCGTTACCACCTGCGGACTCAAAAACATCGGAGGTCCGACCGAAACACAGGGGCTTCACGGACGTATCGCAAACACGCCTGCATCAAACGTAAGCATTTTTGAGGATTGGGTTGGTGACGATTACGTTATCAAAGTAAGTGGCGAAATGCGTGAATCGGCTGTATTCGGCGAGAATCTCGTAATCAAGCGCACCATAACAACAAAGCTTTTCTCCGATGAGTTCACGCTTGAGGACACCGTAATCAACGAGGGCTTTGCAGATGAGAATTTCGTCCTCTGCTACCACTGCAACTTCGGTTATCCCCTTGTTTGTGACGGTGCAAAAATCGTCGGCGTACCGGATGACATTGCAGACCTCACCGCACCCACTCACGGCAAGGAGGAGGAATGTATCGGCGTTGAACACACCGGTGACGTTGCAACCGCAGGCATCGAGAACGACGAAATGGGCGTTTACATCACATATAAGCGTGACACCATGCCGGAATTTCTCGTTTGGAAGATGCTCGGCGAGAGCGAATACACAGTCGGTCTTGAACCGCGTACAACCAATCTCGGCGGCGATAACATCGCAAAGAACAATGCATTCACCGT
>JAZNFB010000130.1:0-2399 GCA_045588895.1 Candidatus Flemingiibacterium sp. | reverse complement strand
TGATGCCGCTGTAATCAAAGGAAGCCATGTCCTCCGCAAGGATCGTGATCGTGATCTGCTCCGATTCACCCGGAGCTAACAGGCGGGTCTTTGCAAAACCGCCCAGAACCGTTTCGCTTTTTTCGATTCCGCCCTTTGTGTACGGCGCGGAATAGTAAAGCTGGACGACTTCTTTTGCATCACGCTTACCGATATTTGATACCGTTACATAGAACTTTATGCCGTTTTTGTGCTCATCAAACGTGAATTTCGTTTTTTCTGCACTGACAGAAGAATATTCAAACTCGGTATAGCTTAGTCCATATCCAAACGGGTAAAGCGGAGTTGAAGGAATATCGCAGTAGTTCGGATATGTCAGATCCTCGCTGTAGTACCCGTTGCAGATTCGTCCGGACGGCGGACAGTTATAATATATCGGAATCTGTCCCGTTGCACGTGGAAAGGTCATCGGAACACGTCCGCTCGGGCAAGCGTTTCCAAAGAGGATGTCCGCTGCCGCAGTTCCCGTGTGTGTACCGCCGTGCCAAACGTATACGATTGCGTCAACCTCGTCAACGATATCCGAAAGATCGAGCGGTCTGCCTGCCGAAATAACGGCGGCAACCTTCTTTCCGAGTCTCTTTAATTTATGTATATATTCTGCCTGAATCGGATCAAGCGAGATATCGGCAACTGACATTGCTTCGCCGGTTGTATCGGCAGCTTCGCCGAGAACAGCAACGGCAATATCATAATTTTTGAGGTCATACTGCCTTATCGAATCAAATTCCTTTGCGTCGGGATTGATTGCCGTTATGGCATCGTGTATGCTTGTAACATAATTAATGTTGAAATCAAGAGTCCAGCTTCCGAGTAAGTCACGCTTTTTGTGTAAAAATGGACCGACTAATGCCAGATTTGCGTTTTTATCAAGCGGAAGTATGTTATTGTCATTTTTTAAAAGAACTACCGACTCGGTTGCAAGCTCTTTTGCTGTTTTGAGATGCTTTTCGACATTAAAGGCGGAATACTGTGAATACGCTTCTTCAAAAAGTCCGAGCTTTAATTTTGTTTCAAGAATACAAAGAACGGCTGTGTCTACGGTTTCAAGTGATACCTCACCTTCCTCGACAAGCTCGGCAAGATTATCAAAGCACAGCTTGGTCATTTCCATATCAAGTCCGGCATTAAGTGCAAGCTTTGCCGCTTCCTTATAGTCCTTCGCAACGCCCTGACGTGTGAGCTGATGTACGGCTCCTGCGTCACTTACAACAAATCCCTCAAAGCCAAGCTCGCCTCTTAAAATATCCGTCAGATAATATTTACTTGCTGCAGTCGGCTGACCGTTTATTTCGTTAAAGGAGTTCATGACTGTCAGTACGTCGGCGTTTATTGCGCTTTCAAATGCTCTTGTATAAAAGTTACGCAGGGAATAATCGCTGATTTCCGCCCTGTGGTAATCTCTGCCGCCTTCTGATGCGCCATATCCGATATAATGCTTTGCGCACGCTGCCATTCTATACGGCAGTTTTGTTCCCTGAATACCTTTAACAGCGGCATCTGCCACACGTGCGCCAACGTACGGATCTTCACCCGGACCTTCGATAATACGTCCCCATCTCGGGTCGCGTGACAAATCGAGCATAGGCGTGTATGTCCAGTTTACGCCGTCACACAGGGCTTCTTCTGCAGTTTCGTTAAAAGCTTGTCTGATAAGCTCAAAGTTAAACGATGCACCCATCGCAAGCGGAATCGGATACACCACTCTGTGACCGTGTATAACGTCTCTGCCGATCATCAGCGGAATTTTCGTTCTGCTTTCCTCAAGTGCCGTTTTCTGCATTTCCTCAATTGCATCCCTGAATTTATTAACCTCACCGATGTCACATTCGGTTGGAATGATTGAGCCTGCCATAATAACAGCGCCGATTTTTCCTTCGCGTATCAGGTCCTTGATTATTTCAAGATCGGGATTGATACAAACTATATTGAGCTGTCCGAGCTTTTCTTCAAGAGTCATACCTGCAAGAATTTCTCTTGCTCTTTCCTTTATGTTCATAGTGTTATTTCCTCCTGAATGGGCACTTTGGTTATTTTAATATTTTATCATGATATGACCGTTTCGTCAACACTTCAGGCTTGTGTTGTCCGAAATGAGTACTTTTTGCTATGTTTAGTGCTGTATATTGACATTTGCAACCGGAGAGTGTATAATTATAATAATGAAAATTACAGGAGATTTATATGACACAGGATTGGTTACATCGCGAGAGGATGCTTCTCGGTGACGAGGCGGTTGAGAAGCTTAAAGAAAAAACGGTGCTTTTATTTGGTGTTGGCGGCGTTGGTGGCTATGCGCTTGAAGCGATTGTTCGTGCAGGTGTTGGTGGCGTTTCGCTTGTTGACAATGACACTGTATC
>JAZNFB010000129.1:0-2694 GCA_045588895.1 Candidatus Flemingiibacterium sp. | reverse complement strand
TCAATCAGATCAACGAGGAGATCATCCCGTATTTTGAAAAGGATCTTGGAATGGTTTCCTGCAGCGTGTATGTGATGGAAAACCGTGTAGAGATCGAGATTCACAAGGACCGCAAAAATGATCCGGCGACAAAGGAAATGGTCAGGGAGTTTGAGGAGAAGTACGGAGATGCCGTTCACATCGAATACGGTGACTTCTATGTGACCACTACGCTGGAAGAAACAAAACCAAGCGCCAATAACACCGCACTGATTCTTTCCGTTGCGGCGTTCGTACTGCTGGCTATGGCAGTGACTTTTGCCGTATGGAAAAGCCGCGCCGCCGCGATGCAGACCAATACAGGTGCGGTTGTGACCTCATCCGCCGATTACTCCACAAAGGCAGTTGAAAGCATGGTGAAGGAATCTTCCGTGTCGGTTTCATCGGAACTGGACGAAAGAATAATGGAATCCATTGATAAGATAAAGTAAGTTATAGGCATAAAAACAGCACGCAGGGTTTGCTTCCTGCGTGCTGTTGCTGTATTGTCAGTTATTCATTTGCGTCTTGTTACATATATTCCGACTCCCGCCGCAAACAGAACTACAGCCGAGAGAATCAAAAGCCAGCTATGAACAGGAACCCTTGACACCAAAATTGCTGTTGGTCCGTCTGCACCTCCAATGATCGAAACAGAGTCATCAACCATATTATCGAATCGGCAGGAATGAATCAAGCCAAGAACCGCTTTCAGTATATTAGGTAGTGCAAGCACACCGGCAGCAATAAACCCCATTCGCCATATCTTGCGGCGTTTTTCACTCTGCGCAGCAAGCTGTTCGTTTATCTTTTCCAGCTTTGCCGACAGTTCCTTTACGTTTTCAGCTTCTTCGGGTGCTGGCACATCTTCTTCCAGCAGCACCTGAACTGTGGTATCAAGAGCGTCCGCAATTCGGACAAGTGTTCCGGCATCGGGCACGGACAATCCCTTTTCCCATTTGGAAACAGTCTGACGCACGACATTGAGTTTTTGCGCAAGCTCCTCCTGTGAAAGATTCTTTGCTTTTCTGATGGCCTTTATGTTTTCGCTGAGCATATCGCACCTCCTTGGATGAGATGATTATAACAGCATTTCTCCGTTGCAATCAAGCAACGGATGTTAACATCAGGCTATTTACAGACAAAATCGGGAGCCGATGCAGGGTTACACCGGCTGCCGATCAGTTATTCTTTTTCAAATACCGAACCATCGGTAATGCCCGAATACCATACCCGATCCGTCGATGCCTCCGCGTCAAACACCAGAGTATCATCTACCATATCAAAAGCATATACAAACATACCGTCATGGGTGTACAGCATCAGGCTGTTGTTTTCAATAGTGTAATTTCCAATGGCAATGTAGCTGCTGAGGGGCGAGAAAACAAACTGGAACTGGCCGTCATCGTAGAGGGAAACTGCCGCAGAGTTCATTATGTCACCGTTGCTGTAGGTGTATGCGCCCACAAGATTACCGCTTGGAAATACATTGTCCGGATCGACCTCGGCGCAGATGTAAGCATCATAGCCTGAGCACCCCGCGGCAGTGTCCTTTGGAACGCCTACCGACAGGAACCAGCCCGCCATGGCGGTGTCTCCGGCCTGCGGTCGGATGCGGCATATCCTTATTTCGAGGACACCGTTCTCCACGCGCACCTCCTCGAGCTCATGCCGGATGGAGGTGGAAGGCTCCTCAAGAAACGCGATCAACAGCGTGTTTTCGGAGAAGAAATCCTTGTCGAACCGCTCTGCTTCTACGCTGAATGGGCCGGAGTCGACCCATGATTGCTCAAACTGAAAATACGCCGACACTTCCCTGTAAAAGTCGTCAAACTCCCTTTTGGTCTCCAGCATGACCACCGGCGTCAGATGCTCGATGTTGCCGTAACGGCGCTCGGTGTCGCGGTTCTCCGCACGCTCCACCATTGCGTTGTAGCCCTCCGACGAGTAGCCGACCCATGTGTACATCTCAGAGGAAAAGACTGCGACGATGTCGCTTTCCTCCGGAGTGTTATTGCGGTGTTCTTCGATAAACTCCGTTACACCGCCGTCACGAATGTCGATCCGGTCACCTGTGCTGTCCTTGGCCTCGAGATAAATGTACATTGGCTGTCCCTCTGTGCTTGTGCCGCCAATAGCCAGCGAAAACAGGTCGTTAATCTTGTAGCTGTAGATATACAGCCCGGAGCCGGTTTCTACATATTTGAAATCACTGAAATCCTCCCATGTGAGGTCATAGCCTTTCTGGGACAGAATGATAACATCATTCAGAGAAAGAATCGGAGCAGATTCTGCCGTTGGAGTACTTCCGTTCATGTTGGGCACATCCTTATCGAAGCTGTTCTCATATATATCAAGAAAACTTGACACAAACGAGGCTTGAGCCTGTGCTTCCTCTGAGCCGGTAGTTGTCTGCCAGCCGTAGACCTTGTACATATCAAAGCGTTTGCTCGTCATTGCCGGTAGGTTGTGTTCCTCGCGGTTCAGGGCAATGCCCTCCGCGTAAAGCTCCACAAAGGTGTCATACGCCTTATAGGGATTCTTGAACACCGCTCTGCCGTAACGGTCAGCGCCGATGGCAAAGTCTTCGCTTATACTTTCGTATTTCTCTTTGTCAACAGAGCCAAGAATGTTTCCTGTTCCTGGAATATACTCCTGCACCCAGGGATTCACTAT
>JAZNFB010000128.1:0-5718 GCA_045588895.1 Candidatus Flemingiibacterium sp. | reverse complement strand
ATTTCATGTTGGTAAGGTATTCATAAGTATAAGATCCGGACATACCAACCCAACCGTTACCGTCGTAACCTCCTCGTAAAGCATATGTATACCGTGTTCCGTAATTATCTTCTGGTTCGGTTGCTATGCTGCCGTCATCCGCAATACTATCCAAATCCCGAAGCTCAACCGTGGGATATTCAAGCTTGCCGTCCATGTCGCCGAGGTAAACGGTGTAGGTCGGACCGTCCCAATATACCGCTTTGCCGAATGCATTTGCAACTGCACGTACCGGCAGATATGTTGTGCCGTTGTAAATAATCGGCTCAACAGCATTACCGTTTGCATCTGTGGGAGTGATTTTTTGACCGTCGATGACGATTTTAACACCGTTTGCAACTACATTGTAAAGTGTGATTGTGTTAGCCGCAATAAGTGAAGTTCCTGCAAGTGTCGCACCGACAAGCAAGCCTGCGATGATTGATTTAGTTCTCTTTTTCATATTAAATCTCCGTTTAGTTAAAGCAATTGATTTTAAGATATTCAAGCTCGGCTCTCATCTTTTTGAGCTTACTGCGCGAAACAAATATGAAAATAAAGAAAAGGATAGTAGCTATAAGAGCGCCGGCAAAAGAGGGTAATAGGAAGAAAGCTCCAAACGGTTTTGCCAAATTAATTCCTATATAGAGGGTAAGCAGGAATCCTAAAATTGCAAAAATAGTCCAAATGATCGGCTGACTTTTTGTCTTTCTGATTTCTTCCTCAAGACTCGGTATGCTGCGGAATTTCGCACCGCAGTCGGCACACATCCAGAATGCACGCTGCTGATTTGAAAAGCTTGTTGCAGACATTCCGCCGTGGTGTGTTGTGAGACCGCCGGTTATACTGCTTTCATTGATCGGGGAAATGTTGTGCGATCTGCACTGTGGGCAATGCATTTTACCTGTACCCTGCATCCCCGTGAATTGCTGCGGAGCACCGCCGGGAGTACCGTTTGGAGTGCCGCATGAGGTGCAAAAACCGGCGTTACCTGCGAGCGTTGCACCACATTTTGAACAAAATGCCATTTTAATGTCCTCTCTTTCAAAGGAAATATTTTTATTAATATTGACATTCACTGTGTGTCAATATCGTAATTATTATAGCATATAATATCCTTGTTGTCAAGCACTGAATGTCAAAAAGGGGATAAAAATATGTTTATTAATAAAACGAAAGAGGGACTTAACAATGTTTGCGGAGGTAATGTTGCCGCTCTGCGCAAGCAAATGAAGATCTCACAGCGAGAGCTTGCCGACCGATTACAGCTTGCCGGACTTGATGTTGACAAAAACGCGGTACAGCGAATTGAGGCAGGCAAGCGATTTGTTACGGATATTGATATTTTGGCACTTGTCAGGGTTTTTAACTGCGAGCTTAACGATTTGTTTGAATCGGAGACAGATAACCCTTGACTTTTTCTTTTCAAGGTGTTACAATAATTGTATCGCCATATGAGGGGGAACGTAACAATGAAGAAAAATTCTGAAACACCGAGAGTTTGCGAGTTTTGCCGCTATGCCGAGGTGCTGTCCGGTACAGAGGATATGCTTTGCAAACACAAGGGTGCGGTTGACAGGGAATATTCCTGCCGCAGGTTTATATACGATCCGCTAAAAAGAGTGCCGAGAAAACCGCCCGAGCTTATAGTACCCGAGGAGCTTTTGTAACGCTTTGGTGGCGCAAATATGTATTATTTTGTGTGAAAATGTTATTTTGTTTTAAATTTTTCATTTTTCGTATTGAAATCTAAAATAAAAAGTGATAAAATTATTGGCAGATTAATTTTACTGTGAGGAAACCGAACAATGATTATTATTATCAAACCAAATACAAAAAAAGAGCTTGTTGATAGCTTTGTTGCCGATCTTGAAAAAACTCCCGGTCTGCAGGCGCACCTCGTTGACGGCTTGCATACGACGATTATCGGTCTTGTCGGCGACACATCCAAGATAGATATTGACAACCTGCGCACAAGCGACATTGTTGAAGAGGTCAAGCGTGTACAGGAGCCTTATAAGAATGCTAACCGTAAATTCCATCCCGATGACACCGTTATCGATATTGGCAACACAAAAATCGGCGGCAGTCATTTCCAGGTTATCAGCGGTCCTTGCTCGGTTGAGTGTGAGGAGCAGATTTGTGAAATTGCACGCCGTGTAAAGGCTGCCGATTCCGCATTTCTCCGCGGCGGTGCATTCAAGCCGAGAACCTCTCCGTACGCTTTTCAGGGACTTAAGGCAGAGGGCATCGAGCTTCTTCTTGAAGCCAAAAAGAAAACAGGGCTCCCGATTGTAACCGAGATTATGGATGCGGCGCATCTTCCGCTTTTCGAGGACGTTGACGTTATTCAGGTCGGCGCAAGAAATATGCAGAATTTTGAGCTTTTAAAGGAGCTTGGTCACACAAAGAAGCCGATCCTCTTAAAGCGCGGACTTGCCAACACAATTGAGGAATTTCTCATGAGCGCAGAATATATCATGGCAGGCGGAAACGAGAATGTTATCCTCTGTGAGCGCGGTATACGTACCTTTGAAACCGCAACGAGAAACACCTTTGACGTTTCTGCAATTCCCGTGCTCAAGCGTCTTTCGCATCTTCCCGTTGTTGCCGATCCGAGCCACGCCGGCGGTATTAACTGGCTTGTTGAGCCTCTTGCGCTTGCGGCGGGTGCGGCAGGTGCGGACGGTCTTATGATCGAGGTGCACAACAATCCCGCAAAGGCTCTTTCCGACGGTAAACAGTCGCTCACACCCGATGAATTTTACAGTGTTATGCTGAAGATCAAGGCGGTTCTTGCGGCACTTGGCAAATCTATCGGCTGATTATAAATATAACCACAGGATGGCAGACAAAAGCTGCTGTCCTTTTTTGTTGGATTGATACAAAAATGGGCTACTGCATTTGTTTACAGTAACCCATTAATTTTATTGTTTACGGAAGTATCCAACCGTATTCGAGCGGACTGACCTCAAGCTTTCCGAGCGTCACAGTCGGTTCTTCTTCCTTACACC
The DNA here is from genome assembly GCA_045588895.1 of Candidatus Flemingiibacterium sp. Classification (GTDB taxonomy): domain Bacteria; phylum Bacillota; class Clostridia; order Oscillospirales; family CAG-272; genus Flemingiibacterium. The sequence continues at coordinate 2,686 of JAZNFB010000128.1, read as the reverse complement.
ACGAAACATCGTCGGCTCTCACCTTGAATTTGAACGGACGGATCGTTTCAAGTCCGATGTCCTTACGGCTGAGAGTCAAAACGATATGTGAGCCCTTGTGATCGATCACACTGCGCTTTTCATATTTTGCGTATTCACGTGCCTCGCTCTCTCCGAAAAGTGAATTATAGAGTAATGAATCCGGACCGAGCTTTAGGTCTCCGTTTGGCGCAATTAGCATGATGGCATCGGGATGGAAAAGTCTGAATTCGGGAGCTATCGTGAATGTAACTTTTTTGTCGCTCATAAACTCAAAGGTGAGGTTTTCGTCATCGTAAGCTATACGGAAGCGCGAATTTACGCCGTCCTCAATATCTGTCCATTCTGCACCTTCAAGTCCTGATTTGCTCATGGTGTAACGCTTAACGGTCGGTGCGTCCTCAATTCCTGCGTAGTATTCAAGCGGAATAAGACCGTTATCGATACGCTCGCTGACCTCTGCAAATTCGGTGTCAAGCAGCTCACGAAGCTGGTCAACACGGTCAAGCAGCTTTGCCGGGAAGAACTTATATCCCTCTGCCTCGGAATGATAACCAAGTCTGCCGTCGTTTTCACAGAGCGGTATCATTGATAGACTGTTTTCGATTTCCTTTTCTACCAAGCTGCGCATACGTGCGAGAAGCTCTGTTGCGTTACCCTCGTTTCGTCCGATCATATCACGCAGCTTGTAAAACTCGAGTATATTGCGTGTCGAATCAAAGAGAAGCTCGATGGTATCTGCAATCGAAACCTGCTCCGTTTCATCCTCGCTGTCGATGTTGATCTCACGCAGCATTTTTGCGCCTTTGTGCCAGCCGTCACTCATGCGTTCAACAAGCGTGAATGCTTCATCAAGCGTGTGACCGTTTAAAAGTGCCTCGCCGAGACGGTCTCCGTCAACGGGATCGACACCCTGCCAGCTTCTTGCAAGCGAGAAATTCTTCGGCTTGAGCGCAAGCTTCCAAACAACGCCGTCATGCGCAGGACCGTAATAGCTGAACATGATATTAAGCGGATAGTTACGGTAAGCTGCCTCAAATTCTTCCCAAGCGCGGACAACCGCAGGTGCTTTGGTGTTACCCCAGTAGATAGCCGCAAGTCTTGTTAAAAAGTCGGTTTCATTTTCAAAGCTCTCAAACGCAAGCTCGCCTGCCGCTTTACTCATGATTGACGGATAGTTTCCGAAATACCAGCACTGCATAACGCCCTCAACTCCGAGCTCATGTGCCGCTTTGTATTTTTTATAGATGATTCCGGGAACGGGGACATAAGGTACAGACGCTATCTCATGCGAGCAGCAGACCTGCATCTTTGCATACATATGCTTGCCGGATATTTTTGCCTGCTCGGCGGTGATACGGAAAAGCTCGGACGGACCGATGTATGACATCCAATAATCCTCGCCCTGACGAAGCTTACCGAGCTGTTCCTCATAACCCATGTCATCAAAGTTCTGCATGAGCATTACGTCGTCCGGTGCATAGCGCACATAATCGCGGATGTCACGCTTCCAGTCGTCGGAGCGCTCCATTCTTGTTCTTGCTCCATAGGTCCAGCTTACGGTTTTGCAGTCGGGATTAACGGCACGTATTCCGGAACGGAGTGCTTCAACGGTGTCGGAAAGCGCCTGTCCGTGAGGTTTGACGCCGCATCTCGGACAGTGTGCAAAGTTCTTTGCGGTTGCACAGCTTGTGATGCGCTCGCCATAAGTGATGCTGATATAGCCTGCAAGCTTCGGAACAAGCGTCATAAGCTTTTCGCCGGCTTCACGGCAGAAGGCTTTGCCCTTTTCGGTGTTTGGACAGAAGGTCATACCCTCATATGTAGGAACGCCGCACATATCGGAATATTTATAAGCGGTTTTGAAGGGGAGTGTCATCGGCTCGATTGCGAAAACGTGAACTCCTATACCGTAACGGCGGCACTTTTCAACGACACGGTTCAGCTTGGCGATACGGGACTCGTAACCGTTTCCGTATTCGGTTATAAACGATGACGGGAAAAGATCGGAGAAACGGGTGTATATCCAGACGCCGTTTGCACCGTCATGCATCAGGCGATTGAGATATTCCTCGGGATAATAATCGATGTCATCTGTCAGCTCGTCGCCGTATTTGGGAGGACGGTTGATCGGGCTGAAGAAGCATCTTGTGATACGTGCGGTGATATGCGGTGCACGCTTTACCGTTCCTGCTTCGAGATATGCACCCTCACGGCGGCGAAGCTCATCCTCAATGTATATAAGCGCACGGCGCACGCCCTCGGTGTCATTTGCCGTAATCGTTATACCTTCGGGAGTGATTTCAATGATATGAGCCTCAAATTTTTCGGTTTCGCCTTTTTTGATAACGATCGGGTAACGCTCACCGCCGATGCCGTAGACCTTAAAAAAGAGGTCAAGATCGGTGTAGACCGTTTCTAAGAGATTTTCGGGATCGTCCGGATATTTTTTGGCTATGTATATTCCGCCAACTTCAAATTCGCCGTCCTTGATGGGGCGGTTACCGTAATTTTTGGGAGCTTTTGCGTGAAGCGGACGTTTGAGTTCCTCGATAAATGAAAGCTCGGGCTGTTTATCGAAAAACGGGTCAAGCTTTATTGTTCTTTCCATGGTTTGTTTTTCCTTTCAGAGTTTTACTACGGCACGCTGTGCAGTTAACAATATTAT
>JAZNFB010000127.1:0-3692 GCA_045588895.1 Candidatus Flemingiibacterium sp. | reverse complement strand
CGACCGCTCTTGACGTAACCATTCAGGCGCAGATTCTTCGTCTCATGAATGAGCTTCAGAAGGAAAACGGCACATCAATCATATTCATCACGCATGACCTCGGCGTTATTAACGAAATGGCAGATGACGTTGTTGTTATGTACTGCGGACAGGTTGTTGAGCAGACCTCTGCAAGCACGATATTTGCTGACTGTGACAAGAGTCATCCTTATACGGAGGGACTTATGCACAGTATTCCCCGTATGGATAACATCACGGATAAGCTTGAACCGATTCCGGGCGCTGTGCCGCATCCTCTTGCACTTCCAAAGGGATGCAAATTTGCTCCCAGATGTAAATATGCAACGCAGAAATGCCTTGATGAAGAGCCTATGCTTCACGAGGTTGCACCCGGACAAAAGGTGCGTTGCTTCTATCCCGAAAAGGAGGTGAGAACCGGTGCCGAACACAGAAAAGCTCTTATCAATCACGAATCTTAAAAAATATTTCCCCATTGCGAAATCGAGCATTTTTCAGAAGGAACAGCTCTATGTCCGCGCAAATGAGGAGATAACAATAGACATTTACAAGGGCGAAACATTCGGTCTTGTCGGTGAATCGGGCTGCGGAAAATCGACACTTGGAAGAACACTTCTCCAGCTTTATCCGCAAACCGCCGGTAACTCGCTTTACTACGGACGTACGCTCACGGATTTTGCTCCGAAATATGTTGCAAAAACGCTTAAAAAAGCTCCAAAAATGATTGCCGATTATAAGAACCGTCAGGCAAAGGCAGAGCAGCTCTCAAAGATTTGTGAAGCCGCAGGTGCTGATGCGACATTTTACCAGATTCAGCAGATGAATCTTGCAAAGGCTGAAACGGAAACTGCTTTTCAGAATGTTGTAAAGATCCTTGGCGGTTTTGCAGCACTTGGCGACGATGATTGCCGTCAGGGAGCGAATGAACTTCTTAAAAAGTATGCGACGGACGTGCGTATTGCAAAGCTTAAAAAACGTATAACCGCTGCAGAGGCAGAAATAAAATTCTACGAAACTACTGCTGATGATGCTGAAGCAAAGACCTCAAAAAGGGAAAAGGCAAAACGCAAAATTGCTAAGTATTCAACGCAGATCAAGGATTTAAGCGAGCTCATTTCCCAAGAGGAACGTATTCTTGAGGGTGACATTAAGGCTATTAATGACCTCAAAGCAAAGTATGCCGATAATGAGCTGTTTGCAAAATATGAGACAATGCTTGATGAGGGTATTGACTTGAGCCGTCTGACATATTCCGAAATGCGTATTCTGCGCAAGGATATACAGATCATTTTCCAAGACCCCTATTCCTCGCTCAATCCCCGTATGACTATCGGTCAGATCATCGAGGAGGGACTTGTTACCCATGGGTTCTTCAAGCACGGTTCTGCGGCGATGAAGGAATATATCCTTGATATTATGTGTCAGTGCGGATTGCAGGATTATATGCTCCACCGTTATCCGCATCAGTTCTCGGGCGGTCAGCGTCAGAGAATATGTATCGCACGTGCACTTGCAGTTAATCCGCAGTTCGTTGTTTGCGACGAGTGTGTGTCTGCGCTTGACGTTTCAATTCAGTCGCAGATTATCAATCTTCTTGAAGAGCTCAAGGAACGCGAAAATCTTACCTATCTTTTCATCTCGCATGACCTTTCCGTTGTACGCTATATCTCAGACCGCATCGGCGTTATGTACCTCGGAAATATTGTTGAACTTGGTGATTCTGAAACGATCTTTAACGATCCCCGTCATCCTTATACGGTTGCGCTTATTTCGTCTATTCCGACAACAGATGCAGACAGCCTTAAAAAGGAACGTATCATTCTCGAGGGTAACATCCCGAGCCCGATCAAGCCGCCGGATGGTTGTAAGTTCCACACTCGCTGCTATATGGCTTGCGATAAGTGTAAACGTGTACCGCCGCCTTATGTGGAAATTGAACCGGGACACTTTGTTGCGTGTCATTTCCCGGAGAAGAAGGTTGATGAAAAGGGCAACTATCTCTTTAAGATAAACGAAAAAACACAAGTGAAAGGTCAGTGACCGTATGGCACTCTTTTCAAAATTCTTTCGCAAGCCGGACATTGAAAAAGAAAAAAAGCTCCTCGATGAGCTTGACGCGGCAGGCGGAGTTGAGAAAAAAGATATACCGGCGATGATTTTTTCGGCATATCTTGTTATCATTCCCGTCGTGGCTGTTATATTCTTGCTTTTTTGTCTGGTTGCATGGATGTTTATAGGCTTTAATTAAAATAAAATCTCCCGACGATTTTTCGAGTTGTCGGGAGACTTTTTTGTTTTATGTGGTTATGCCATGACGACGTTGATGCCGCTTGATGTGAGCTCTTTAAGCTCCGAGGTGGCTTCGTATTTATCTGTTACGAGCGTGATTCCCTCTGAACAGTCGCAAACACGCAAGAATCCGGTGCGTCCGATTTTTGTGTGATCGGCGGCGATTATAACATTCACGGCGCTGTTTATCATGATGCGGTCGAGTACGGCTTCTTCTGCGTGATGTGTTGTTATACCGTTCACAGCGCCGATTCCGTCAACCGCTAAAATTGCCCAGTCTGCGTGGTAGTGAGAGAGCTTTTCTTCGGCGTCGGCTCCGTATGTAAAAGCATACTGAGAATTTATCTCGCCGCCAAGGAGTATCACGCGGAAAGATGCAATACCGCCGAGTGTCATTGCAACGGAAAGGGAATTGGTGACGATATTCAGATTCGTAAGTCCTTTCAGCTCTGTGGCGATAAACTGCGTTGTCGTTCCGGAATTGATGAAGAGCGTGTCACCGTCCTTGATCATGCGTGAGATGGATTTTGCAATGGCTTCCTTTTCCTTTTGGCAGGTGACGTTACCGTTTGAGGCAGAGTCCGCTTTTTCCTGGCTTCTGTTTGAATAAACTGCACCGCCGCTCATTCTGATGAGATAACCGTCACGCTCAAGGGCGTCAAGGTCGTTTCTTATTGTAACAGGGGTGACGCCAAGAGATTCGCTGAGCTGTGTTACGTATACTTTTCCGTCACGCTTTAATGATTCGAGAATAGTATTTCTGCGAATGTCGATTTTCAGTTTACTGTCAGCCATTGAACCCACCTCCAAAAATTAAAGACTCTTTTTATTAAGACGCTCACCAACAGCTCCGCCCGGATGAATAAGCGCAAACTGCTCCGCCTGATAGCCTGTTTCCTCGATAACAGCCGCCTGAAGCGCATGGAATATCATGCAAAGTGCTGTGGTTGAGGTTGTGCCCTGAGCGTTCCATTTATCGGTTTCACGGTTTACGTGCTGCTTTATGACAACATCTGCGCCGAGTGCAAGCGGAGATTCGAGATTTTCGGTTATCGAAATCACTTTTACTTCCTTCGCCTTACAGATATCGAGAATGGGAAGAAGCTCCTTGGTCTTTCCGCCTCTGGAAGCGAAGATCATAACGTCACCCTTCTGAAGATATCCGGTCGCGCCATGTACTGCTTCGGCAGGGGAGATGAAGCGTGCCGGACGCTCAATGCAACACATAAGATGTGCAAAATGCTGACAGATGATGCCGGAATGTCCGCAGCCTGCCGCTCCGATGCGTTCTGCTTTTGAGAGAAGCTCGACTGCCTTTGAGAAGGCTTCATCGTCGAAATATTCCTTCATTTCATTAATGCAGGCAGCTTCAATGTCGTGTGCAT
>JAZNFB010000126.1:0-2031 GCA_045588895.1 Candidatus Flemingiibacterium sp. | reverse complement strand
CGTGTCTGATTTTGGCTTTTTCCGCGTGTCTGCCCGGATGCGACAATACATTTGATTCGGCTGTGAATTCAAATCTCGGCACGACGATTGATAAATCCGAAATACAGACCGGAGATAATATTCATATACGCGATAAAAATCTCTTGTATGAACAGCAGAACAACACCGAAATTGTAACGATGTATCTCACCGTTTCCATGGGAAATTCCGCCGAGAATACCGATCACACATGGGAGGAAATAAACACCTATTCGGCTTACGATTACGAAGAAATGGGTGTTGAGCGGTATAAAATAGCCGGACTTATTCAGGTTGGTGACGAGAACGGTCTGATCCCGGGAGAGCTTGGATACGGTCAGGTTGCACCTAACTGCACTGTGCAGATACGCGGTCAATCATCCAGCCGAAACGTGCAGAAAAACTATAAAATCAGTATCAAGGACAATAAGGGTGACTGGCGCGGTCAGCAGACCATAGCTCTCAACAAGCATCAGGGTGACGGACTTCGTTTTCGCAACAAGTTAGGGTTTGACCTGCTCTCGGAAATTGATGAGCTGATGAGTCTTCGCACGACCTTTGTGCGCCTTTACGTTAAGGATACAACAGCAGGAGTTGATGCAAAGTTTGAGGATTACGGAATATACACGCAGGTCGAACAGCTCAACAAAACCGCGCTTGAGCGTCACGGACTTGATAAGCGAGGGCATCTTTACAAGATAAATCTCTGTGAATTTTTCCGTTATGAAGACATAATTGTTCCGTCGGACGATCCTGCTTACAATCTCGCAGCATTTGAAGAAATCCTCGAGGTTAAGGGTGATGACGATCACACGAAACTGATACGGCTTCTTGATCGCATCAATGACTATTCAATTCCCATTGAAACCATTCTCGAAGAAGATTTTGATGTGGAAAACATAGCATATTGGATGGCTTTACAGATACTTATAGGAAATATTGATACTCAGAACAGAAACTTTTATTTATATAGCCCTCTCAACGACGAAAGATGGTATATATTACCCTGGGACCTTGACGGTTCGTTCAGACTTACCGAATATGACATACTTGACAGAAACGATTACGCCGAATGGGAACGGGGCATCAGCAATTATTGGGGTAACGAATTATTTAAAAGATGTCTGAAATCCGATTTTTACAGAAAAAAGCTTGATGAAGCGATGACCGATCTTTATGCAAAGCTGACTGACGGTCGGATTGAAGCATATGCCAAATCTTACTCCAAACTGTTAAAGCCTTTAGTTTTTTCAGGCCGAGATGCACTTGCAATGCCTGTAACAGCCCAGCAGTACGATATTATTGCAAATTCGCTTACGGATGAGGTCAAAAACAATTATTTAACCTACAAGCAGTCTTATGAGAAGCCCATGCCGTTTTATATTGGTGTCCCTATGAGCGATGGAAACAATATCAGTCTTATATGGGATACCGCCTACACATTTGACGCTGAATCTGTTACATACACCTTCGAACTCGCTAAAAACTATATGTTTGAGAACCCGATTATCAAAGAAACCGAACTGATAATACCAACAGTACAGTTCAAACTGCTCCCCAAGGGACAGTATTTCATTCGCGTGACCGCACAGGATGCCGGCGGTCAGACGCAGACTGCGTTTGACTCATACATAACAGAAAAAGGCAAAGTATACGGAACAAAATGCTTCTATGTGGATGCAAGCGGTCAGATCGTGGAGGATGTTTATGTCGAAGACTGAACGCTATCGCCACGAGTGGAAGTATCTTATTGATACCGCACAGAAAGAGCTTATCTGCCAACGGTTGTCACCATTTTTAGAGCTTGACAAGCACGCGAAATCGGGCGGATACATGATACGCAGCCTGTACTTCGACGATTATTTCAACACCGCATACGAAGAAAAGGATGCTGGTGTACTGCTCAGAAAGAAGTACCGTATCCGCATCTACAACTGCTCGGACAGCAGTATAAAGCTTGAACGGAAAAAGAAGTTCGGTGCCTACATTTTCAAAGAATCGGCAACACTCACG
>JAZNFB010000125.1:0-9847 GCA_045588895.1 Candidatus Flemingiibacterium sp. | reverse complement strand
ACCTCCTTACCGGTGCGTATGTAACCGATCTCGTAGCAGCAATCGAAATGCTCAACGATGCTTCCGATATCTACTGGGTTGGTGCAGCTACAATTACCGCAGCTGAGGATGAAAGTGGCAACGTTATCGATGCAACATTCGATGCTGAGTACTCTGTAGTAAGCAACAAGAACGGCAAGGCAGTATTCGTTTGCAAGACTCAGCCTTCCGACGAAGACTAATTAAGTTTCTCCTAATACAATATAAGTAATTAGCGAAAGCTTTTACAGCCGCTCCCTTAAGTGGGGGCGGTTGTTTTTTGGTTTTTGGCTTTACTTTGAGGGGGCAGCCGCGGCAGGTTGTAAATTTATTTCTAAACCTTGCAATTTGAGCGGATATATTGTATAATAGAAGATAGAGTATAAAAACAAACGGGAGCCTTACGATGATAAAAATTTTACACTGCGCCGACCTGCATCTTGACAGTCCGCTGACTGCGCTTGATATTTCGCGCTCACAAACAAGACGTATGGAACTGCGTGCGGCATTCACCTCGCTGACACTTTCCGCTAAAATGAATAAAGCGGATTTTCTTTTGATTTCGGGCGACCTTTTTGACGGCGCTTACGTTTCGCGTGAGACGGTTGCACTGCTTTGCCGCGAATTTGCCGCGATTCCGGAATGTTACGTTATAATCGCGCCGGGCAATCATGATCCGTATACGCAAACGAGCTACTATAGTCGTGCCGAATTTCCCGATAATGTGTATGTTTTCGATTCGCCCGAGCTGGCCTGCTTCGATTTTCCGGATAAAAACACAACTGTTTACGGCTGGGCGTTCACGTCGTCGCACATGGAGAGCTGTCCGCTTGAGGGCTTCACGGTTGAAGATCCGTCGAAAATAAATCTGCTCGTTGCCCATGGTGATTTTGACTTTACCGAATCGCAGTATTGTCCGATACCGCGTGAAACTCTCGAGGGCTGCGGCTTTGATTATGCGGCGCTCGGTCACATTCACACTCATAACGGCGTTGAAAAGCTCGGGGATGGTTACGTTGCATACAGCGGCTGTCTCGAGGGACGCGGCTTTGACGAATGCGGCATAAAGGGGGCGTTGCTTGTCCTTATTGAAAAGGAAACGGAGCTTTCGCTTGCGGCGAGATTTGTGCGCTTTTGTAAACGCTGTTACGCCCTTGAAACCTGTGACGTCAGCGGTGCCGAAACCAATGCCGACCTGCTTGATAAACTGCGTGAGCTTATTGCCGAAAAGCATTACGGGGATGACACTGCACTTCGTGTGCGGCTTGTCGGAAACGTGTCGGGAGACTTAAAGCCGTCGCCTGCGTTTCTTTCGGAGCAGTTTGGTCAGATGTTCATTCTTGAGGTTGTTGACGAAACCCTGCCGCTTGCCGATAATTCAAAGCTTGCGGACGATCCGACTCTGCGCGGAGAATATTACCGCAGTCTTGAGGCAGGGCTTGAAAGTGACGATCCCGACGAGCGCGAGATTGCGGTTATGGCACTGCGGCTTGGCCTTGCGGCACTGTCCGGCGAAGATATCACTGATTGAGGTGCGAAATGTTTATAGAAAAATTGCATATTGACACCTTCGGCAAGCTCTCGGATACGGATATTGAGCTTGATAACGAGGTTAACATAATAGAGGGCGCAAACGAAAGCGGAAAATCAACTCTCGCCGCATTTATAAAATTCATGCTTTACGGCGTACCGTCAAAGGAAAGAGGGAGACTTCTTTCGTGGCAGACGGGCGGCGCGGCAGGAAGCATTACTCTTAACGACGGTGAGAAGCGTTACAGAATCGAGCGCGCGATCGTTGGCAACCGTGAGGCGGTACAGCTCATTGATGCAGACACAAATATGCCGATACGTCATGCCCTTGACGGGACAACACCGGGTGAGCTGTTGCTCGGCGTTGATGCGGAGATGTTTGCTTCGACGGCGTTTGTGTCCCAGCTTGGCGGTGTGACTGCCGGCGGCTCAAAGGTGAGCGAGGGTATTGAAAATATACTTTTTTCAGCAGATGAAAACGTGAACACACAGCGTGCGAGCTCGAAGCTTGACACGGCACGGGCATCGCTTTTACACAAGAACGGTAAGGGCGGCCGTCTTTACGAGATGGACAAAAAATGTGCCGAGATGGAGGTACGACTTTCGGAAGCGTTACAGAAGCATGAGGAAATTCTCTCAAAGGAAGCACAGCTTGCGGATATGCAGATGAAATTCGACGCTGCAAAGGCAAAGGCTGATGAAATAAGTGCAAAGGTTGAACAGTATGACGCAGGCGTTCTGCTTGGACTTTTTGAGAGACGTAACCTACTTGAAAACCGCGCAAATGAGCTTCGCACTGAAATAGAAAAGGCAGAACCGGATAACGCTGAAACGCTTATGGAGCTTGAGGAACAGGTAAGCCGGCTTGATATGCTTTTGCGTGAACGGGATGAGGCTTTTGTACGTGAAGCAGAACAGATCCCCGAGGCGGAAAATCCGTTGCTTGACGAATATATATCGCTTGGCGGCAGGGCTGTTATTGAGGATGAGCTTCAGCTTTCGCGTACACGTTCAAAGGCATATACTGCGGTTGGCGTAGTTGCGTTTATAATGGGACTAATACTGGCGGCATTTGGTGCTTTGCCTATGTTGCTTGGCGGCAAGGCACAGCTTGGTATCGTTATCGCAGGCACAGTTCTGGCGGCGCTTGCACTGACGCTGTTTATTCTTGGCTCACGTGCACGAAAAAAGGCAGACGATATCCTGCTTAAGTATGATTTTGAAGCACTTGATGAAGCGAAGCGCAAGCGTGATGCTATGAAAGAGGCGGGTGTTCTCAATACACTTGCGGCAGATGCGGCTTCTCAGCGTTACGATGCGGAATGTGAAGCGATTCGACAGAAATACGGCTGTGAGGCGGACGAGCTTTCAAGAAGGGTTGCAGAAACGAGAGAAAAGCTTCGTATTGTGGGTGAATTAAAGACGGAGCATGATAAGAATGTGACACTTCTTATGCAGATGAATGATCAGCTTAAGCCATATAACGAAACAGAGCTTCGCGAAAAGTTTGACGGTGCAGTTGATACATCTGATATTGCGGCAGAAGCGTTACCGGAGATGCGTCGCGAGAAGGAATTTGCCGCAAAGATGGCAGAATCGCTCGAGCGGCACTGTAACAATCTTGAAAAAGAGCTTGCGGGACTTTATCCGACGTTTGAAGATCCGACGGCACTTGCGGATAATCTGACCTCGATGAAAACGGAGCGTGAAGCACTTCGTAAAAAGCACGCGGCGTATAAGCTTGCGGCTGAGAAGCTCACCGAAGCAAGTGAAAGCTTACGTCAGAGTGTTGCGCCTCGACTTGCATCTGAAGCGGCAAGCTTAATGGCTCACATCACGGGCGGAAAGTACCGTGAAATCGGAGTTGGAGCGGATCTTGAAATGAGTGCGCTCACCGAGAGTGGTTTGAAGCCGCTTGATGTGCTCAGTGCGGGAACGCAGGATGCGGCATATCTTTCGTTGCGTATGTCGCTTATAACCCTGCTTTACCGGCGCACACTTCCGCCGATGATATACGACGAGGCTTTAGGTCGTCAGGACGACAAGCGGCTTGAAAGTTTGTTGCGTCTCATACGTATGCAGGAGGGACAGAGCATAATTTTCACGTCGAATGACCGTGAAGCGTCGGTTATGCGCCGACTCGGCGATTTTAAGCTTATAAAGTTATAAAAATTGGAGCTGTCTTAATATAGGGCAGCTCTTTTTGTACGCTAAGGTGCTTTGGTTTTTGTTCGGGTTTCGCCTCATCCGTCTCGCTTCGCTCACCACCTTCCCCAAAGGACGAGGCTTAAGGTTAGATCAGTGCGTAGGGACGGCGCACTTCGTCAAAACCGCAAAGCGTACAGCATAATCACTATAGAAATCAACCCGATTTGATGTAATTTCGTGATGCTATTATATTAGACAAAAATTAGCGCAAATTATCGGTAAAATTACCAATTGACAATTGACAAGAAATACTATATAATATATACTGCAGTTATGAGCCATACTATATATTGTGGTGTCGATTGTACATAGCCACAATATTTTGTGGTATCGCCAAAATTGCGGTTTTTTGTCTTATAACAAAAAATACACGATTTATATATACAAAATCACAAAAGGAGAACATCATGATTACTAAAATAGTCAAGCGCGACGGTCGTGAAGCACCGTTTAATATCGAAAAGATCGCGCAGGCCATCTTTAAGGCTGCTGAGGCTGTCGGCGGTCACGATTACAGCACCGCTATGGACCTCGCTTGTAAGGTCGCAGAGCAGGTTGAAAAGGATTGTGCAGTCAGCGGTAAGCTTCCGTCTGTTGAACAGATTCAGGATACCGTTGAAAAGGTGCTTGTTAATAACGGTCACGCACGTACTGCGAAGGAGTATATCCTTTACCGCGCAACCCGTACACGTGCACGCGAAATGAACACCAAGCTCATGAAAACCTATGAGGACCTCACCTTCAAGGCGGCAAAGGACTCCGATATCAAGCGTGAAAATGCCAACATTAACGGCGACACCGCAATGGGTACAATGCTCAAGTACGGCTCCGAGGGTGCAAAGCAGTTCTATGAAATGTATATCCTCGATCCCGTTCACGCAAAGGCACACAACGAGGGTGACATTCACATTCATGACCTTGACTTCTTAACGCTCACTACAACCTGCTGTCAGATCGATATCATCAAGCTGTTTGAAAACGGCTTCTCAACAGGTCACGGTCACCTGCGCTCACCTAACGATATCGCAAGCTATGCCGCTCTTGCTTGTATCGCTATTCAGTCAAACCAGAACGATCAGCACGGCGGTCAGTCCATCCCGAACTTTGAATACGGCATGGCAGACGGCGTCAGAAAAACCTATAAGAAGCTCTATAAGCGCAACCTCATCAAAGCTCTCGAAATGCTCGAAGCAACAGACGATGCCGAGATGCTTGCAGAGAGAATCCTCGCCGAGGTTGGAACAGCACCGATGCTTGCAGACGATGTAACATTCGTTTCGGCAATAACAAGCGCACTCACCGCTGCAATCGGCGAAGAAAAGGCGAAGAAGGTTGTTGCGTTCACACGTAAATATACCCTCGCTGAAACCGAGCGTGCAACCTTCCAGGCAATGGAAGCGCTTATACATAACCTTAACACCATGCATTCACGTGCGGGTGCGCAGATTCCGTTCAGCTCACTTAACTACGGTCTTGATACCTCTGCAGAGGGACGTCTTGTTATGAAGTCGATCCTCCTTGCAACCGAGGCAGGTCTCGGAAACGGCGAAACACCGATCTTCCCGATTCAGATTCTCAAGGTTAAAGAAGGCATCAACTATAACGAGGGCGATCCTAACTATGATATTTTTAAGCTCGCCTGCCGTGTTTCCGCAAAGCGTCTCTTCCCGAACTTCTCGTTCATCGATGCTCCGTATAATCTGCGCTACTATCAGCCCGGCAGACCCGAAACCGAGGTTGCATACATGGGCTGCCGCACACGTGTTATGGCTAATGTTTACGATAAGGATAACGAGATCGTTACAGGTCGCGGAAACTTAAGCTTCACATCGATTAACCTGCCCCGTATCGCTATAAATGCAAAGGGTAACATTGACTGGTTCTTCGAGGAGCTTGACCGCAAGGTTGCAATCGTTTTCGATCAGCTTCTTGACCGCTTCAAGATTCAATCTGAAAAAACTGTACGCAACTATCCTTTCCTCATGGGACAGGGCATCTGGCTCGGCTCGGACAAGCTCGGTATCGACGACAAGGTTGGAGAGGTGCTCAAGCACGGTACTCTCACAGTTGGCTTTATCGGACTTGCAGAGTGTCTTAAGGCACTTATCGGCAAGCATCACGGTGAATCAAAGGATGCACAGAATCTCGGTCTTGAGATTGTCGGCTTTATGCGTAAGCGTGCTGATGAGGCAAGCAAGAAGTACGGACTTAACTTCAGTGTTATTGGAACTCCGGCAGAGGGACTTTCGGGTAGATTTGTCCGCATAGACAAGAAAAAGTACGGCGTTATCGAGGGTATCACCGACCGTGATTATTACACAAATTCCTTCCATGTTCCCGTATATTATCCGATCTCCGCAGCTGACAAGATCAAGCTCGAAGCACCCTATCACGAGCTTACCAACGCAGGTCACATCACCTATGTTGAGCTTGACGGCGACCCGATGGAAAATCTTGACGCATTCGAGCAGGTTATTCGCTGCATGAAGGAGTCGGGAGTCGGTTACGGCTCGATCAACCATCCCGTTGACCGTGACCCTGTTTGCGGTTACACCGGTATCATCGGAAACGAGTGCCCGTCCTGCCACAGACGTGAGGATGACGGTCAGGGCAAATTTGAGCGTATCCGCCGTATCACGGGTTATCTCGTCGGCACACTCGACAGCTTCAACGATGCAAAGCGCAGTGAGGTTGAAGACCGCGTTAAGCATTCGGTCGGAAGCGAAGACACAAGCGATCTTTTCTGAAAGTAATATGCATACAAAAAAACGGCGGAAGCAAAAATCCGTCGTTTTCTTATTAAATAAATCCAATCTCGGCCGCAAAGCAGCGTTTGTTTGACGCAGTAACGCCGTTGGCGGTTGAGGTCAGATACACGGCGTAATGTCAGTGCCGGCGTCGACGAAGCTCATCTGCCGCCCTAACGATTTCGCTGTTATTACAAAAATTCTTGCGGTAGACCTCGAGGATGTATTTTCCTGTGTAGCCGTTTGCTTCAATTCGCGAGATGATGGCATCAAGGTCGAGCTCACCTGCGTACGGCAGTCTGCATTCACCGTCCTTCCAGTCGTTTATATGAACGTGCACAATATCGTTGCCCATAGCATCGAGCATTTTTTCCGGTTCATAACCGCCGCGTATTGTCTGTTTGAGGTCGAAAACAAATTTGATATTGCCCTCGCCAAATCTTTCATGCACCTCGCGCATAAAATCGGGATCACCCGCACGTGCCGTTGAGACGTTTTCATGCGCCAGTGTCACGCCTTCAAGCTTTGCCGCTTCGTTTAACATTGAGAGGACCTCGCAATAATTGTCCATACCGAAAAAGGGTGCTCTGGTTGCGTCGCCGTGAAAAACGAAGTAATCCGCACCGAGATATGCCGCGGCGTGAAAATATTTTTTATAAAAATAATCAATACTGTCGCGTGCGCGTTTTTTATATGCGGAGAAAAAGTACATATATTCAAAGCCTGATGTGAACGGGTGTATTGAGGTTATTTTTGTGCCGTTTTCTCTGCAGACCTCGGCGATACGTTTGAGGTAATCATCCTCAAGCTCTGAAAAGGAATTTATGAAGATTTCAATATTCTTAAAGCCGAGCGAGATACATTTTTTTATGGATTCAAGCGTTTCTTCGGGATAAAAACAGGCGCTTGAGAGTCCGATACGTGAGTTTTCCGTGGCGACCACTCCTTTTTGAGTTAATATAATCCTTAAATGCCGGAAATCGATTGATGACAGTATTGCTGAAATATGATATAATGATGTTACACGGAGGTGTAAAAGTGAAAAAATTCAGAGTATGCCGTCCTGCGTGGTTGTTTCTTGAATGGGGACTTCTCGCGGTGTCGGCTGTGCTTATATACATAGCGTTCACAAGGGCATCGCTTGATTTATACGATGCCGCACGTCTGCACG
Source organism: Candidatus Flemingiibacterium sp. (assembly GCA_045588895.1). Taxonomy (GTDB): domain Bacteria; phylum Bacillota; class Clostridia; order Oscillospirales; family CAG-272; genus Flemingiibacterium. The sequence goes on along the minus strand of JAZNFB010000125.1, from coordinate 2,173 downwards.
CTTTTTTTGTTGAACAAATGGAACACGCGCTCATGTCGCTTTTGCTCGTTGTAGGCGGCGGTGTGCTGCTTGATATTGGAGTGAAGGAGAGTGGTATGTGAGCTCAGGCGATGTGTTTAAAGCTGCGGCGTGAGCTGTTTTCAGTACCCTCGAAGCACTGCACGAGCGATCGTTTGGCAAACAAAGGTAATCCAAAGCACTTCGCTCGAACTTCGGTGTTACTTAGTGAAGCGAGACATACGAAAGCCGCCTCACTCCTCAAGCTCTGCCAGAATCTGCGGCAGACGGAGCATAATCTCATCAACCCGAAGCTTGTCCGCGGCGTATTGCTTGCGGAGTAATTCTGCCGGAATGAAGTCGTCATATTTTTCGAAAACGGGCATTTCGTTATGCGCAACAAGGCTTTCTTTGTTAATACCCTCGCGCTCTAAAACATCACAAAGTCCCTTTATGAGCGCATAATCGCTACCTGATTCCATTTTGAATATCATGTAGTAACAGCCCTCAAATTCGAGGTTTGTTATTTTGTATTTCGCCGCATTTTGCAGAATGAATTTGCGAAGTGTTCTGAATGAACGTGTACCGAGCCACGGGAAAAGACACCACGTATAGCCGCCAAGGTGTACAAGCGAGTGACCGAGCATACCTGTGTTGCGTGCAAGGTTACGGACAATTTCAAGCCTGTGCCGTGCGTTTGGCTTGAGGTACGGATAAACTGTATCCTCCTCGAGCACACGGCGCATTCGCTCAAGTATACGTGTGTGTATCTCTCCGAAATCGCCCGGCCATGATACTTCCATCTTGCCGTTTACTGCCTTGACGTAGATAAGCTTTCTCGGGATGTCAAGCTCCTCAACCTCCCAGACTCGTCCGGCTAAAGCAAAACGGTCACCAACGGGCGGTGGAGTTGTTATCGTGCCGATCTCATCCGATTCACAGCGGACGGTATAGTCCTCGCTATCCTTGAATACGGCATAAAACTTGAAGCTGTTTGTTAATCTCTCGCCCTTTAAACCAACGATCAGTCCCTTTTCCTCGGTCATTTCGATGAAGTCATTCTGCAGCATACCAAGAAGCAGCGTGCGGTAATCTTCTTTGTCGATGTTACGGAATGGCGGAAGGGAAAGTATACGTTCTGCAAGCCGCTTCGGTGTCAATTCGCCTGATGAAGCGAGAGTTGAGAGAGTCTGCTGGAAAGCAAGGCTGAACGGTAGCTTTTTAACTGTTGGCGGTTCGATGAATTTTTCCTCAATATAGAGCTGTACTATCGCTATCGCACGCAGAAATCCCCATGGAATCAGCTGTGGCAAAGGCGCATTCGGGAGCGGATTTTCTTCTCTGAACACCATCATCATTTCAGGCGGTGTACCACGTCTGCCGGAGCGTCCGAGCCTTTGCAGAAAGCTTGAAACCGAGTTTGGAGCGTCATTCTGAATGATACGCTCAAGTCTGCCGATGTCGATGCCAAGCTCCATTGTTACAGTCGCACAGGCGGTACATTTTTGCTCGTCGTTTTTCATCTTTGTTTCGGCTTCCTCGCGTATTGACGCTGAAAGGTTGCCGTGATGTATAAGGAAATTATCAGGTTCACTGCGGTTTTCAGCGATCTGACGCAGTGTTGCGGTCACGTATTCCGTTTCCTCTCTGGAATTTGAGAATACGATGGCCTTTTTGTTTTTTGTGCAGTCGTAAATATATTCATATCCCGGGTCAATTTCAACCTTGCCGTGAGAAGCGTCCTCGGGTGATTCTTCTTTTGAGGCGATGTCACGGCTCTGGTCAAGGTCGTCGCCCTGGATGAAGAAATGCTCCATTCCGAGACGCCATTTCGTTTTGCCCTCGTCAATTCGCGGTACTATTGTTTCAAGATCCGTGCCGCCGCCGAGCCATTCTGCCGCAAGAGAAGCATCACCTATAGTTGCAGATAAACCGATTCGGCGAGGTGTGTGACCGATGAGACGTGCAAGACGTACAAGCTGACAGATTATCTGATTTCCGCGGTCTGTACCGGTCAGCGTGTGAATTTCGTCAATGACAACATAACGCAGATCCCCGAAAAGGCGCACGAGGTCATTCGAGCGGTTCATGAGCATACTTTCGAGCGATTCGGGCGTTATCTGCAAAATACCGCGCGGTTCTTTCAAAAGTTTCGCTTTGTGTGACTGCGCGACGT
>JAZNFB010000124.1:0-3681 GCA_045588895.1 Candidatus Flemingiibacterium sp. | reverse complement strand
AAGAAAAGCCGTAACCTTTTTGCGCTGAATTACGCCAAAAGCAAATGTGCGGATCGACTAATACTCTGTGAGGGATATATGGATGTCATCGCGCTTCATGCACACGGCTTTGAAAACGCTGTGGCAACTCTCGGTACGGCGATAACTCCCGATCAGGCACGTATCATGGCGAAGTATACAAAGCAGGTCATAATCTCATACGATTCCGACGAAGCCGGTCAGCGTGCCGCAAACAAGGCTATGAAGCTGCTTGGTGATGCTTCGCTTGACGTGAGAGTCCTTCGCATTAACGGCGCAAAAGATCCCGATGAGTTCTTAAAGAAAAACGGCTCGACGGCGCATGAAAAATTCAAGCTGCTGCTCGATAACAGCCGTGCACAGTTTGAGTTTAAGCTCGACGGTGTGCTCTCACGGCATGATGTTACAATAGTTGATGAGAGAATCAAGGCTGCCGCGGAGCTTTGCCGTATTATAAGCGAGGTCTATTCCGAGGCAGAGAGGGACGTATATATAGGTGTTGTGTCACAAAAGCTTTCGATACCGCGTGAGAGCCTCAAAAATGACGTAAAGCGTATTATGCAGAAAAATGCCCGTGTGCAGAAAAAGGAAGAGTTCAAGGGCATTGTCAATAAAACCGCAGGCTTTGGCGATCGGATTAACCCCGATATGATGAAAAGCACGGGGGCTGTCAATGCTGAAGAAAATATACTCGGTATACTGCTCCTGTTTCCGGAAAATCTTGCCGATATCAGGCGAGGAAAGCTCGATTTGTCGGAGGACGATTTCTTCTCCGAGTTCGGCAAACGTGTTTTCTGTGAATCACTGATGCGCTGTGACGATACGGGCAAATTTGACATAACGCTTCTCAATGAAGTTTTTAATCCGGATGAGATGGGACGCATAACCTCAATGGTGATACGGAGAAAACAGCTTACCGAAAACGGAACAGAGCTGCTTCGCGACATGATCTTGCGCCTAAAGGAGGAAACAAAACGCCGTCATAGTGAAGGCGATGAGCTTTCGCAGATTGCGGATATTCTTGCAAGTCAGCGTTCCAAACTTAAAAAGAATCAATAATATTCATTCAATATAATAATTTCAGGAAAGGGTAAAAAAGCATGGCAGATAAAACAAAGAAGTATGAAGCAGACGAAGAAATCGAAGTGACAGAAGAGGACACAGAGGAGGAAGCTTCAGAAAATACAGAAAAGAAATTCAACGTCGGAGATCTTATTGCCAAGGGAAAAAGCAAGGGCTCACTGACCTCAAGCGAGATCGTTGAAGCACTTGGCGAGGTTGATTATGATATTGACCAGATCGATAAGCTTTATGAGGATCTCGAAAGCCACGGTATTGAGGTCAATTATCTCGACAGCCCTGATTTTGCGGATATTGAAACCGAGGTCGAACAGTACGAATCCGCAGAGGAAATGGAAAAAATGCTTATGCAGGAGGGTCTTGCGATTGATGACCCCGTGCGTATGTATTTAAAGGAAATCGGACAGGTGCCGCTGCTTGACAACGATCATGAGCTTGCACTTGCCGAAAAGATGGCAAACGGTGACGAGGAGGCAAAGCAGGAGCTTGTTAAGGCAAATTTGCGACTCGTTGTTTCGATTGCAAAGCGTTACGTCGGGAAGGGAATGTTCTTCCTTGATCTTATACAAGAGGGTAACCTCGGTCTTATGAAGGCGGTTGATAAGTTCGATTACAGAAAGGGCTACAAGTTCTCGACTTACGCAACCTGGTGGATAAGACAGGCGATCACACGTGCGATTGCTGATCAGGCTCGTACAATCCGTATTCCGGTTCATATGGTTGAAACGATACACAAGGTTTCGCGTTATTCTCGTCAGCTTCTCCAGGAAAACGGACGTGAAGCGTCTGCCGAGGAGATTGCGGAAAAGATGGGCACAAGCGCTGATAAGGTGCGCGAGATTATGAAGATTGCACAGGATCCCGTTTCGCTTGAAACTCCGATCGGCGAGGAAGAGGACAGCCACCTTGGCGATTTCATTCCCGATGACGATTCTCCGGCACCTGCAGAGGCAGCATCGCAGACCATGCTTCGTGAGGAACTTGACAAGGTGCTTCAGACCTTAACAACACGTGAAGCACACGTTCTTAAGCTGCGGTTTGGTCTGGTTGACGGACGCACACGTACTCTTGAGGAGGTTGGCAAGGAGTTTAACATTACAAGAGAACGTATCCGTCAGATTGAGGCAAAGGCGCTTCGTAAGCTTCGCCATCCCAGCCGTTCAAAGCGACTTAAGGATTATCTAGACTGATAATTTGGCATAAGTCACAAAAAACTCAAAGAAAGTTGTGAACGACTCACAAAGCGTTCTGCTAAAGTGACGAAAAATACACCTGATTTTTGTCGGTATTTAACAATGATGTTTGAAGAAACCGTTAAGAAATTTTGACCCGGTTTTCTGCCTTAAAAATAACGCGAAAAAATTTGCTTGACAGATTTCGAATAATGGTGTAAAATATTAAGAGTATATTTATGTTTATCGGGAGGATAACAATGAAAAGAAGATTTATAAGCTCGGCTCTTGCCATGCTTATGTTATTGACAACTCTTATGGCCGCGTCCTGCGGAAAAGAGGAAAATTCTGGTGATACGCTTGAGATCGAGGGCGACGATGCCTCGGCGATGACTCTCTCCATTTGGGGTATAAAGGGTGAGGGCACAACCGATGAGGCTATTGCTGTCGTTGAAGAAGCAATGAACAAGATTACTAAATCCCAGTTTAACACTGCCATTGATCTCAATCTTTATTTTGAAGATGAATATGATGCAAAGCTCGAAGAGCGCATGGATGAGATCCAGAAGATTTTAGACGAGGAAAAGCCCACCTCCGGCGGTAAGAAAAAGGAAGAATCCACAACTGCTGCCGATGAAAACGAGGAAACCACCGAGGAGGAGACCATGCTCGATGAGGACGGTTATCCTGTAACGAAGTATCCCGAGGTTGGCGAAAAGCAACTCGATATCTTCCTTATCACAGATTACGAAATGCTTGAAAAGTACAACGAGAAAGAGGTTCTCTCGGTTCTCGATTCTGAGCTCAGCGGCGCATCAAAGCTTATCAAGTCATACGTTCATCCGACATTTATTTCCGCCGGTGTTATAAAGGGCAAAACAGTTGCAATTCTCAATCAGCAGCGTGTTGGCGAGTATACATATATGCTTGTTAACCGCGAGCTTGCGGACAAGTATTATTGGGACGTTGACGACTTCACCATGCTTTCCGATACGTACGATTTCATTCTCGACGTTCAGCGTGAGGAGCCCGATTATCAGCCTGTTGTCGGTGATCTTTCTTACATTAACCTCAATTATTACACTCTCGACGGTGAGCCTTCTATCATCGGAAGTATGGTTGCTCCCGATAAAACTTACGGTTACAGCATTGAGCCGATGCTCCTCTTCCAGTCAACAAACTGGATGCGTTACACCAAGGTTTATGAGAAGCTTCGTGTTAACGGCTGTATTGGAAGCGAAACCTTCACTGCCGAGGATAAGTTCGGTGTTGGTATTATGAAGGGAACCGCGGCAGACGTTGCTGCATTTGAAGAAGAATATCACATCGTACCCCTCCAGGTTCCGCAGGGTACAACGGAGAACCTTTTCAACGGTATGTTTGCTGTCACCACATACACAAAGGATCTCGC
>JAZNFB010000123.1:0-2275 GCA_045588895.1 Candidatus Flemingiibacterium sp. | reverse complement strand
AAAGAAAGTATACCCGACACTCCTGACCACGGCCCTGTTGACAGTCCTGCGGCACGTAATATCATCAAAACCGCCCTTGAATCCGACGAACTTATTTATATTTTCGCGATGGGTGCAGTTACAAACATTTCATCTGCTATTATGATGGAACCCGCAATTAAAGATAAGATTTGTGTCATATTCCTTGGCGGACACTCCATTGAACACGGAACTTACGCTGAATATAACTGGAAACAGGACGAATTTGCAGGTCGATATCTGTTTGATTGCGGAACTAATATCGTTCAGCTTCCCGCTAAGGGCGGAACGGCTGAAATGCGACTCAAACTTCCCTTTATCAAAAAGTACATCACCGGAGATTCTAAAGCTTGTAAGTTTTTCCGCGAAGAGCATCCTTCACATTTTGCAGGCTATGCGGCGAGCGAGCCTGACGGAGAATTTATGGGTGATAACTGGGTAAGAGGCATATGCGATATTGCTGCCCCTGCTCTTTTTGAGATTCCCGAATGCTTCGATCTCACCCTCATTCCCATTCCCGACTGCGACGAAAACGGTAAGTATGTGTTCTATGAGAACAGGCCTTGGGAAATCTATATGAAACGTATTCTCGACCACGATGCGGTTATGAGAGACACACTTGAAAAGATCAATACTCTGTAATTGATAATCAAAAATGGATATCTATCAAATACTTGAAGACATAAGATCAGACAGGCTGAAAAAGGTAATAGTCGACAGTGATACTGCAAACGAAATGGACGACCAGTATGCCATCGCTTATGCGGTTGCTCTAGATAACTTCAGCAAGTTTCAGCTACTGTCTATTAACGCAGCACCTTTTGGAAACAGCGAAGATTTTGTCGACAATTCAAAGAAAAGCTACGATGAGATCATCAGGGTTTTGAAAGAAATCGGAAAATTTGGCAATTACCCGGTGTTTGAGGGCCCTTCGAACAGCATTACCGCAGAAAAAGGCCCGGTAAACTGCCCTGCTGCCCGTAATATCATAGAAACAGCTCTTGGTTCCGATGAAATTATATATATTCTTGCACTTGGTGCCTGCACTAATATCGCCTCGGCAATCATGCTTGAACCAGAAATCAAAGACAAAATATGTGTAATTTGGCTTGCAGGACATACGTTCTCCTACGGACACGCAAGAGAATATAACGTAAATCAGGACTTTAAAGCAGGACAATATCTATTCGACAGTGGTGTTGCTATCCTCCAGATGCCTGCCTTCGGCGGTGGTACTGAGGTATTGAAGGTGTCTTTCAAAAAGCTTGAAAGTATGTTAAACAAGGACACTGCCGCCTGCAAATTCTTTGGGCGTACTCTTCCCGGAGAATTTAAAGCTCCGATTGATCCTGCAGCTGCTAATTTTGCTGAAAATTACGAAAATTGGCAACGCGTACTGTGGGATATAGCAGCACCGGGAGTGCTTTCCCGTGCGGATGCATTTGATCTTTCAATCGTGTCGACTCCCGGAATCGCGGATAACGGCGAGTATATCATTGACGAAACAAGGCACAAAGAGATTTATATGAACAGCGTCAACCCGGACATTATCATCGATGACGCACTTTCATATATCGCAAATCTTTAGTTTTACAGTTATAAAAACAGCCCCGACAACTAAGTCGGGGCTGTTGTTTTTTGTTATTCCAGAGGGCGATCCAAAAGCATAAGCTTTTTGTTTGTTGCATCAAGTTCAACTTTGCATCCGATGGGCAGAGTAAACATAGGATGAGTATGGCAACAGTCGAAATCAGCTAAAAATGGAAAATCGTAATCACCCAAGACCTCTGTTAAGATTTCGTATGGTTTTCTGCCGGTACCACAATCGTCGAATTTCTCGTGCTTTCCGAGTATGAGACCGCCGATCTTGTCGAATACGCCTGCGATCTTCAGCATAGAAAAGGAACGCTCAACGGTAGCTGCGTCTTTGAGTGAATCCTCGATAAAAAGAATATCGCCTTTTCTGATCTCCGGCATATATTCGGTACCGAAAAAGCCGCCCATAGTATTCAGATTTCCGCCGATCAGCCGTCCGACGGTCGAACCGCCTTTAACGGTAACCCAAGCGTTGGGGTATTCTTCTTTGCCACTATCCTGCTCACACCAGCTTATAAATTCGTCGGTCCAGAACGGAGGCATTTTATAATCATGATGCAAAATGATTTCATCTAAAATGATAGATTTGAAATAATCGAAGGTCATATCAACAAATGGCGGAAATTCGCCAAAGGAAGAAGCTAGAGCCGGTCCGTAAAAA
>JAZNFB010000122.1:0-3480 GCA_045588895.1 Candidatus Flemingiibacterium sp. | reverse complement strand
TTAAGAAGTCCAAGCTTTGCCGAGGTGTCCATATCAAACTGCGTCACGGGAACGTTACCGTTCATCGAAAGCGGGACATATTCGTGCACGGGACGGTCGGTTATAACGACGCCTGCCGCATGGGTTGAAGCGTGTCTCGGCATACCCTCAAGGTCACGTGCCGTGTCGATAAGACGCTTCACACTCGGCGAATCCTCATACATTTCTCGAAGCTCTTTGCTTATTCCCAGCGCACCGTCAAGCGTCATATCAAGTGCACGCGGAATATTTTTGGCAACCGTGTCACATTCGGCATAGGACATATCAAGCGCACGTCCAACGTCTCTCACAGCCGCACGTGCCGCCATTGTACCGAATGTAACGATCTGCGCAACGTGATCATCGCCGTATCTTCTCCTTACGTAATCGATAACCTCATCGCGTCTGTTATAGCAAAAATCTATATCAAAGTCGGGCATACTGACCCGCTCGGGATTGAGAAAACGCTCAAAAAGAAGCTCAAAATGAAGCGGATCAAGATCTGTTATTCCAAGCAAGAACGCAACAAGACTTCCCGCACCCGAGCCACGTCCCGGACCAACGGGAATACCGTTTTTCTTCGCATAGCCGACAAAATCCTGAACTATAAGGAAGTAATCGGCGTAACCCATCTTCACTATAACGTCAAGCTCATATTCAATTCGCTCTTTGTATTCCGCTTCGGGATGCTTCTCTGAATATTTGATGCGTCCTGTTTCAAGCCGACGTGAAAGCCCGTCCAGCGTCAGTCTGCGCAGATAATCGGCAGAGGTAAGTCCGTCGGGCGGCGTGAAGGCAGGCAGATAAAGCTTTGAAAAATCAAAATCGAAGTTACATTTCTCGGCAATTCGTGCTGTGTTCTCTATGGGACTTCCGAGCGGATCGTTATCGAGATAGCCGAAAAGTGACTGCATTTCCTCTGTTGTTTTATAGTAAAACTCGTCCGTTTCAAAGCCGAGCGGTCTGCCGTCGGTTATAACATTTCCCGTCTGGATACACATGAGTATCGCCTGCGTATCGGCATCCTTACGGCGAAGATAGTGTGCATCGTTTGTTGCCGCAAGAGGGATGGAAAGCTCGTGTGAAAGCTTGATTAGCTCTCGGTTTACAAGCTTCTGCTCCTCAAGCCCGTGATCCTGAAGCTCGAGATAATAATCATCCCCGAAAATCGCTTTCATCCTTGCCGCATGGTCACGTGCATTTGCAAGCTCACCGTTTATAATAGCCCTCGGAATAAATCCGGCAAGGCAAGCGGACATTGCAATAAGTCCCTCGTGATGCGCTTCGAGCAGCTCCATATCAATACGTGGTTTTGAATAAAAGCCCTCCTTGAATGCGCTTGTAACCATAAAAATGAGGTTTTTATATCCGATTTCGTTTTTGCAAAGGAGAATAAGATGATAGCTTCCGCTGTCCTCCTCGTGGTCACGGTCGAAGCGTGTACGTTTGGCAAGGTAAACCTCACAGCCGATTATTGGCTTTATACCTTCAGCCTTACAAGCGTTATAAAACGCCACCGCACCGTACATAACACCGTGGTCCGTAAGCGCGACTGCACCATGACCGCACTCTTTGGCGCGACGGGGTATCTCGGCAATGCGGCAGGCACCGTCGAGAAGACTGTATTCGCTGTGCAGATGAAGATGTACGAAATCCGGCATTTTGTTTTTCCTCTTGTTATATCAGCAAAGTGATTTCCATTCAAGAATTTTTTTGAGTCTGTGATTAACTCCCGATTTGGTTATGGGAGGGTCATGTAATTCTGCAAGCCTTATCAAAGAAGCGTCACTGTTTTCAAGCCGCAGATAAGCCGTTATCCGAAGCTCATCCGGCATACGCTCAAGCTCTCCGCTTGCCTTAAGTGCCTTTATGGCGGCGATCTGTGCACCTGCCGCCTTGGTGGTTTTTTCGATGTTTGCAACCTCACCGTTTGCGATGCGGTTCATATCGGAACGAAGCTCTCGCTCGATTTTCTTATTCATTATGGTAAACGCCGCACTGTTTGCGCCAATTAAGGCAAGGAAATTCTCAATGCTCTCGCTGTCCTTGTAATAAATCACGTGCTCCGTTTTGCGCACGGTCATTTTCGCTTCAAGTCCGAGCATTGATAAAAGCTCACAAAGCTTGTCCGCCGTTACCCTGTCGATAAAATTCATTTCAAGGTGATAACCCTTATCGGGATCGGTCAGCGTACCTGCCGAAAGAAACGCACCTCGGACAAACGCCGCCGTACAGTTCTGGCAGCGAAACACATCGGGGTTTATCTCACTCTCGGTCTGCTCATCGGAATATTTCAGCGCATGAAAAAGTCTCTCAAGCTCTTTTTTCTGAACAACCGTTATTTTACAGCTTCGTCTCTCATCCGCCTCTCCGCTTTTTTTATCTGTGACATAAAGATTTCCCTCTATTTTATGCTGATCCCGAAGCCACTTGACCGTAAGACCTGCAAGCTCCTCACACGATGTGACAAGCTTTATTCTTGAGCGGTTAAATATTCCGGCGGCCCATAATATTCCGTATAACTGCGAGCGTCTGCAGCAATCATGCTTCATTGATTCCGAAAGCGAAACGAGACTCGCCTTGGTATCCTTTGCAAAAGACATGGCTTCCTCCCATATGCCGGGAGCTTGCCCGACAGATTATTTTGTGATATCCCTGTGAATCGTAACCGTTTTGTGTCCGCCCTGACGGATATGTGCCGCAAGGGCTTCGCATATTGCAACTGAACGGTGCTTGCCGCCTGTGCATCCGATTGCGACAATAAGCTGTGTTTTACCCTCTCTGGCATAAAGCGGAAGAAGGTAATCGATCATATCGCAAAGCTTGGTTACAAACGTGTTGGTTTCTTCATGCGAGAAAACAAAGCTTCGTACACATTCCTCAAGTCCCGTATGAGATTTCAGTTCATCGTGATAATAAGGATTGGCAAAGCAGCGCACGTCAAAAACAAGATCCGCCTCAACTGCCGCTCCGTGCTTGAAGCCGAACGACATACAGGTTACAAGCAGCCCGTTTCCCTCCTCGGCGTTAACGATGCCGAGAATTTTTTCTTTTAACTGAACGGGAGTCAGCTTGGTCGTATCAATAGTATAATCCGCACGCTGTACTACCGGAGCTAAAATATTGCGCTCGGTCTTCAGTGCATCGGAAATACTGATGTTTTGTGCCGCAACGAGCGGATGCGTACGTCTTGTGAACTTGTATCTGCTGATTATAACATCATCGGCACATTCGAGAAATACCGTTCTGCAGTTAAAGCCCTGTGAACGCAGAACATCAAGCTCCGCGAAAAGCGTGTCAAACTCAACCTCACCGCGTATATCAACTATAAACGCAACCTTATCAAGCTTACCCGGTGTCGCGCTGTATATCTCCGCGAACTTCGGTATAAGCTGAGTCGGCATATTATCAATGCAATACCAGCCGAGATCCTCAAGCGTGTTCGCCGCCTGCGATTTTCCC
>JAZNFB010000121.1:0-3502 GCA_045588895.1 Candidatus Flemingiibacterium sp. | reverse complement strand
TCCGCAATTCGGACAGTTCATTACAATTCCTCCTTCACTATTATATCCCGAAACGGGATATTTTTATTATACCAGGTTGGTATAATTTTGTCAATAAGAAAAATACTTTTTAAGAGGGTTTCATTATGCGACTTAAAGAACTGCGAAAGAAAAAAGGAATTTCACAGCTAAAACTTGCTATGGACTTAGGAATGAATCAGAACAGCATCAGCCGTTATGAAAACCACGAAAGAGAAGCAGATTATTCTACACTGATTGCTTTTGCTGACTATTTTAATGTATCAATCGACTATCTCCTTGGAAGAACGGATAACCCTACATTTTTAAACGAATAACAAAGACAGACTCTTGCCCGAAAGTCTGTCTTTTATTATACTATATTATATATTATCCTGCCTGTGCGTAATCAATCTTTACCGTTCCGATACCTTTGTCGATATTCACTGCGGTTTTTGTCCCGGCATCCTCGGAGCCGTAATTTATCATATAGTCCTCCGCTGTACCGATAAGAGTAATATCCGCATCCCCTATACCGAATTCCAGGTCACAGTCTCCCTTCAGACGGTTTATGAGATCAAGATTGCCCACACCCATTTCCAAATCAAGATCATTGAGTGTTCCGCCGCCGACGGTGATTTCACCCACACCGCCTTCGATGTCGGCTTTGACCGTGGCTACCGCTTCAACGATTTCCACATTACCTGCGCCACATTCGAGATAAAGTGAGGAGCACACCAAACGTTCGGCATAAATATCGCCTGCACCGGCAGAAATATCTATCTTTTCTATGTGAGCATCCTCAGGAATATACAGTTTCACCTTTACGGGTGTTTTCGGATTACGGGTTGAATCGGTAATAAGTAATCTTCCGTTTGCTTCCTTTATCTCAAGCTTTGATGAATTGCTTTCCGCATAAAAGCTTTCTCCGGTTAATATATCGCAATCGACTGCACCTATTTCCATCTCTATCTCTCCGATGTCCTGACTCAGAGTAAAGATTTTCTGCTCGCCCGTCTCATCACCGCCGCCGAAGCGATCGCTCAGAAAGCTCAGACTGCCGATTCCCGCCAATATACCGCCGATTATCATTATGACAAGATAAACCGCGAAGGCTATTGCACAATATTTTACTACTCTCTGAAATACGGTCATCTTATATCAACTCCTCCGAACATACATATTGCATTTATGTAAAGAGTGGGACCGTCACCTCTGAAACGGTTATGTCTTTTATCGGAAACTCCTCCGAATACTGAATTAGAATATATCTTTATGTTGATGTTTTCGGACACATATACATCTATGCCTCCGAATATGGCACTGCCGTTAATCACGCAATCGTGCTCAATAACGGCGTTACGCAAATCGCATTTGACCCCGCCGAATACAGCATTAACCTCCGCACCGGTGAAAGCCTCACCGTCGAAATTGACGTTGGCACCCGAAAATACAGCGGCAACATTTTTTATCGGTCCGCCTTTTTCTTTTATCTTTTTCAAAACCTCTGTGCTTCTGTTACCGACTATTCCCGTATAAATAAGCTTGATACCGATGAAAATAACTATCACGGGTACGATAAGCTTCCAAAGCATATCGAAGCTTATGACATCACGGACACACATGAGCAAAAACACACCGACAGTCAGCGTAATGGCGTTGCCTGTTTTTTCTTTGGTGGTAAGAAGACCGATAAAGGACGGAACTATAATAAGCAGTGTCCACCAGCCCTCAAAGAAAATATCTATGTCCGTTACTCCCAAAGCATTGAGAGCGAAAACTACACCGGCAAAAACGAACACAATACCCCACATTATACTGTTGAATCTTTTCATTATATCTTCCTCCGCTTCCTGTTAAAAAAATTCGAGGGGCTGACCTTACTGTACAGCCCCCCGTTTAATTTTACTTAAATCGTCCGGTTATTTTTCTTTTATAACCTCTGTAAGTCCTGTAGCAAGACCTGCAAGCGACTGAATCTCAGAGGGGATAATAATCTTCGTTGCCTTGCCGTCGGCTGCTGCCTGGAAGGCTTCGAGAGCTTTAATTTTGATAACCTCTTCGGAAGCACCGGCTTCGTTAATGAGCTTGATACCTTCAGCGGTAGCCTGCTGAACCTTGAGTATAGCCTGTGCCTGACCTTCGGCTTCGAGAATACGCACCTGCTTTTCAGCGTCGGCACGGAGAATAGCGGATTCCTTTTCACCTTCTGCCAAAAGAATAGCTGACTTCTTTTCACCCTCAGCTTTGAGGATAGCTTCACGGCGTTCACGTTCTGCCTTCATCTGCTTTTCCATAGCGTCCTGAATCTCTCTGGGAGGCATAATGTTTTTAAGCTCCACACGGTTGATTCTGATACCCCAAGGGTCGGTGGCTTCGTCGAGGATACTTCTCATCTTTGTATTGATAACATCACGTGAGGTGAGAGTTTGGTCAAGCTCAAGATCACCGATAATGTTACGCAGGGTAGTAGCTGTAAGATTTTCTATAGCGGTGAGAGGATGCTCGACACCGTAGGTGTAAAGCTTCGGGTCTGTGATTTCGAAATAGATAACCGTGTCAATCTGCATGGTAACGTTAACCTTTGTGATAACGGGCTGAGGGGGGAAATCCACAACCTGCTCTTTGAGAGATACTGTCTTTGCCACTCTTTCGATAAAGGGGACCTTAAAGTGAAGACCAACCTCCCATGTTGTCTTATATGCACCGAGGCGCTCGACAACCATAGCTCTTGCCTGAGGTACGACTCTGATGTTTTTAACGAGTACTGCGATAGCTAAAATCAAGATAATTAAAATAGGTAATGCAAATTCCATAATGTGTTCTCCTTTTTCTTGTTTAAGATTTTTTTGTTTGTTTTTATTCGTCAGCCGTTTTCGGCGAGACTATGAGTTTAACGCCCTGGATTTTCACTGCGGTTACTTCCTCACCCGCACTGATTTTTTCGTCATACAGGCTTCGTGCTGTCCACACCTTACCCATGCATGTAACGGCGCCCTTGGCAGCAAGATTGTCAATATCCTCCGTCACTACGGCGGTTTTGCCGATCACCATATCGGCATTGGTTGCCTCGTGCTTACCGTTGATGTGTTTTTTTGCGATGGGTCGGGTGAAAATGAGTGTGACAACCGTCACGACCAAAAACAGAACAATCTGCAACCAGAGCTTGGCGCCCGCCACAGCCGCAATAAAAGCCGCCAGCGCACCCAGAGCAAACCATACGGTAACCAGGTTAACCGTAACCGCTTCGGCAATAAAGAGGACTATTGTGGCACCGAGCCAAAGCAGAACATCTTCCTTCATTCACTTCATCTCCTTTTCATTATTATAGTTCTATTTTAAATTATTTCCCGTACTTTGTCAATAGAATTACTTTTAACAAGATCCGGTTTTTGCTCTGTGGTTATATAATATATTATTGCAAGAGGAAAGTGAATGACAAAAAGTGCAAAAAACATATATAAAAAATGACAGTTTGTGCAAAAAAGACACAACTTACAGAAGC
>JAZNFB010000120.1:0-3276 GCA_045588895.1 Candidatus Flemingiibacterium sp. | reverse complement strand
AAGCTTAAATCGCATGGCGGCTCTCCAATTCGGCGGGTCGCCATATCTGTATAAATAAAAAGGAGACAAAAATGGTATTCAGCAGCCTGCTGTTTTTATTTCGTTATCTGCCAATAGTCCTTGCGCTTTATTTTATATTGCCGAAAAAGTTCCGTAATGCGCTTTTGTTTTTGGCAAGCCTCGTCTTCTACGCATGGGGTGAGCCCGTATATGTGGTGTTGATGCTGTTTTCAACGGTTGTTGACTATACGCACGGTATCATGGTTGCGAAATTCAAGTCGCAAGGTAAAATAGGCGCTGCAAAAATAGTAGTTGCTTCGTCAATGATAATCAATTTGTCACTGCTCGGATTCTTCAAATATTCCGATTTCCTGATAACCAATGTCAACACAATCTTCGGCACAGATATCGGTCTTTTGAATCTCGCACTGCCGATCGGTATTTCGTTCTATACATTCCAAACGATGTCTTATACCATCGACGTTTACCGCGGTGACGCAAAAGTACAGAGAAACATCATCAGTTTCGGCGCATACGTGGCACTCTTTCCCCAGCTCATCGCAGGCCCTATCGTACAATTCAAAACCATCGCAGAACAGCTTGACCACAGAAAAGAAAGCTTCGATGATTTCGCCTCAGGTGTCAGCCGTTTCATGACCGGTCTCGGAAAAAAGGTGTTGCTTGCAAACAATGCCGGTATCATCTGGGATACGGTTCTTGCTTCAGACCTCGATAATCTTCCTGTTTTAACTGCATGGATCGGTATTTTGGCGTACTCGTTCCAGATTTATTTTGACTTCTCGGGTTACTCGGATATGGCTATTGGTCTCGGCCGTATGCTCGGCTTCAAATTCCTTGAAAACTTCAACTATCCTTATATTTCAAAGAGCATCACCGAGTTTTGGCGCAGATGGCATATTTCTCTCGGAACATGGTTCAGGGATTATGTTTATATTCCCCTCGGCGGCAACCGTAAAGGCCCTCTGAAGCATATACGCAACATCTGTATCGTTTGGCTTCTGACCGGTATCTGGCACGGTGCAAACTGGAACTTTATATTATGGGGCGTCTATTTCGGAATACTCCTGCTGATTGAAAAGTTCTTTCTTCTCAAGCTCCTCGAAAAGCTCCCGAAAGTCGTTTCGCATATTTACACGCTCTTTTTCGTTGTTATCAGCTGGGCAATATTTGCAATTGTCGATATGCCGACGCTCGGAAAATATCTCGCAGCCATGTTCGGTGCAGGCGGCTCGTTTGCAAATACAAATTCCTTCTACCTGCTTATTTCAAATGCGATACTCTTTATAATACTCGCCGCAGCATCCACACCGGCTCCGAAAATGCTTGCCGACAAGCTCCTCACAAGGCTTGGTGAGCGCAGTCCCGTTAATGCCGCTGTCAAAAATGCCGCTTTCGCAGTGATATTTCTTCTTTGCACGGCATATATCGTTGACGCGTCGTATAACCCGTTCCTTTACTTCAGATTCTGATAGGAGGTTATGAAAATGAATAAAAAAATATCCGCCGCTTTTAAAGAGACGAATAAAAATAATATCGTTACAACTCTGACCTTCTGTATTCTCATACTTGCGCTGACAGTTGCGAGTATTGTGACTCCTGTAAAGACCTATTCTGAAACGGAGAAACGCAACCTTGCACAAAAACCGGAGTTCACCCTTGATGCACTCTTTAACGGAACGTATACACAGGATTATGAGGAATTTATCACCGATCAGTTCGTCGCACGTGACGCTTGGATATCCTTAAAAACATTGGCTGAGCGCACACTCGGCAAGAAGGATTCCGGCGGAGTTTATTTCGGAGATGATGATTACCTTATCGAGAAGCACACCCTCGACAGTGAACAGCTTGATAAAAACCTCGGATTCTTAAATGTGTTTTTAAAAAAATATTCAGGTAAATACAATACCAAGGTTCTCATTGCGCCAACTGCATCTTTAGCTCTCGCCGATAAGCTTCCTCTGTTTGCTCCGGTGTGGGATCAGGATGCAATGCTTGACAGTGTTTCAGAGCTTGGAAGCTTTGTTGACTGCCGTGATGTGTTAACCGAGCACAAGGACGAATATATCTACTACCGTACCGACCATCACTGGACAACCCTCGGAGCATATTATGCTTACACCGAGCTTTGTACATCCCTCGGTATCGAGCCTTACGCTTATGAGGAATTTAACAAACGTGTACTTTCCGATAAATTTTCCGGAACACTTGCGGCAAAGGTCAACATGAAAACAAAATACGATGAATTATTCACGCTTGAGCCTGATGTAAGTGTCACTGTAGAATATCCGTTAAGCGATGGCAAGGGAACGACAAATACGCTATATGAGGAAAAGCATCTTTTGACATCGGATAAGTATTCAACCTTCCTCGACGGAAATCAGCCTATGGTCGATATAACAACAAGCACAAAGAACGGCAAAACACTCCTTCTTATAAAGGATTCTTATTCTCACTGTATGGTCCCCATGCTGACTGCACATTATGAGCATATCATTCTCATTGACCTGCGCTCATATAACCAGAGCATCAGTATGCTTCTTGCTTCGCTTGAAATGAAAAACACAACGGTTGATGATATTGTCATCCTTTATAACGCAGAAAACTTTACGGAGGACCGAAATCTTTTCCGTATTGCAATGTAACTTTATCTATAGTGAATGCGGCTTTTATCGGTCGCATTTATTTTTTTGAAAATATTTAGAAAAAACTCTTTACAAACGGTCGAAAATATGATATTATAGTGATATAGTATAGAAAATCAACCTTTTTATAAAAAATCCGACCTTTTTTTACGGAGGAAATTATGAAAAACCAACCGTTTGAACCGTTCGATTTTGATATACAGTACGATAAGAACGATACAACCTCCCCCACCGAGCGTGTTGACGACACAACCTGCGGCAGTGAGCTTACCGAGCGTGAACGTATGAACAATGCACGCGGCGGATGCGAAATAACCGCATACCGTCTGACACAGCGCGGTCACTATATGCCGCTTTACCATTCACATACATATTACGAATTTATCTTCGTTTTAAGCGAGGGCAGAATCGTCTTTTCAAATACGGGCGGCAGCATTGACAGCGACGGCAAATGTGTCTGTTTCCATAATTCTCATGTTTTGCACCGAAATAACGTCCCCGGCGACGTGCTTTATGACCGTGTTGTTCTCTATTGCGGCGAGGCGGCGCTCTCAATGATAGGCGGCGGCATGGGCGGACTCGGCAAGCTTGCAGGCGAAGGCTCGTTTGT
>JAZNFB010000119.1:0-3083 GCA_045588895.1 Candidatus Flemingiibacterium sp. | reverse complement strand
TGTATAAGAGCTTCGCGAAAAAGACCGTAAACTAAATAAAAATAGGAGCTTTACCGTTTGATTTCGGCAAGGCTCCGTTTCTTTATATTCGATTTAAACTTTTGTAAGGCTGGGCGTTTCCTCTCGTTTCTGATGATTTTCAAGCCTATAAAGCTTCGGCGGAAGGCTAAAATGTCGCTTAAAAAACGCCACAAAACTGCTCGCATTTTCAAAGCCCATCATATAACTGATCTCTTTGACTGTATATTCGGAATTTGCAACAAGCTGTCTTGCATACTGTGCACGCGAAAAAATCAGATAATCGTTAAGAGTTTGTCCCGTGTATTTTTTAAAGATTCTGTTAAGATGCTTACGCGAAAGACAGCATTCCTTTGCAACATCCTCACATGAAATGAGACGGCTTCTGTTATTTTCGATATAATGCTTCGCTGCCAAAAGACGCGAATCTCCCGAGCTTTTGTGATTTTCCGGCAAGGTCACTCCGAGAGTCCTGAATACTGAATATATAATTTCAAAAGTCCGCCCGGTTATCAAGGTCTGCGTAAAAATATCGTTTGCCGTCCGCTGCTTTAAGATAAAATCAACATTGCTGACTATCTCATCGGAAAACTTGAATTTGCGAGTTTTATTCAAGTTAGAAATGATACTCGGGAAGTCTTTGTTTTTCAAGGTAAAGGCAAGTGAAGTTTTCAGGCAATCCGATTCACAGCAATCAAAACGGTGAACAACATTCGGCGGAACCAGGAGTGCTTCGTTTTGGCAAAGAATAATCGTTTCGCCGTCGATTTCGTAAGACATCTCACCCGAGAAAATAAAATGTATTTCAAAAAAAGAATGATAATGCTGATCCTTGTAGTTTGAGTCGTCAGCTGCCCTTATATAGTCTAACCACAAAATTTTTATATTGATCGCGGACTGTAATTCGGAAATATCCGTATAACCTGTAATAAGCATGATTGCTCTCCTGCAAATATATTCAATTATATTATAAAGACAAAATTTCGATATGTCAATCATATGTCCCAAAAAAGATATAAAATGTCCCCCGTAAAGATTGACACAGTACCGTGACAATGCTAAAATAATCGAAGAGGTGACTAATATGCTTAAAGAAAAAATCAAGAATAAAGAAAAAACGATCGGTATGTACGTCCAGCTTGCCGACATAAGTATCGCAAGAATAGCAGGTCTCATCGGATACGATTTCATCTGGGTTGATACAGAGCACAGCTATATGTCCTATGAAACTCTCCTTGCGCATATAATTGCACTGAAAGGCACGGGCACACCTGTCATCGTGCGTGCACCGCAGGACGACCTGACCGCAACCAAAAAGATACTTGAGCTTGGCGTGGACGGTATAATCTTCCCAATGGTAAAGACCGCCGAAGAAGCCGAGAGAGTTATTTCGTCAACGCTATATCCACCATACGGAGACCGCGGCTTCGGCCCTATGAACGCCATTGATTACGGGCTTCAGAAACCGTTTGAATATACAGCAAACAGCCATAATAAACTCTGCCGTTTCATTCAGATCGAGCATAAGGATACTATCGAAAATCTCGACGAGATCATGAAAAACCCGTACATAGACGGATATATTTTTGGTCCTAACGACCTCTCCGGCTCGTATAATATGCTCGGAGAATATATGTCCGATAAGGTCACTCAGGTTATGAAACAAGCAATAGAAAAGCTGCACGCAAACGGCAAATATGTCGCAATCGCATCAGGCGGCTTCTCGGAGGAAATAATTGAACACTTGGCAAGCTTTGGCGTTGAAATGCTGTCTGCCGGAGCCGATTTCGACTTCATCCGAGACGGTGCACAGCGCAACCTTGTCAACCTTGAAAAGATACATAAAAACCGCTGATTTTCGTTTTTGCTCACATTAATATCTTATCAATTTATCTTGACAAAGTGAGTCGTTTATGATACAATATCATTGTACATTTTATTATAACTCACAAGGAGACTCAAAATGAAAAAACTTTTAGCATTACTTTTAGCGGTAGCTCTTATCACTCTTTCAACCGGTTGCGGTGGAGATAATCCGTCAGGCGACGACAACAGTCAGACTGAAGCGCAAACTGACCCCAAAGAAGAAATCAAAGACACCGCCGAAGAAGAAACAGAGGCAGATACCGAAGCACCTTTAACCGAAAAAACTGAAATTTCTCGCGGAACAATTGACGGAGATGTTTACGATAACGCATTTTTAGGCTTCAAATTCACCAAGCCCGAATCTTGGGTGTACTCAACCGATGAAGAAATCGCAGCTGTAATGGGTATCAGCGCAGAGATGATGAATGCAGATTACTCTGAGATTATTGACAACAATGTTGCAGCGATCGACATGATGGCTGTGGATATAACCACCAATTCAAACATAAATGTAACCTACGAAAACCTCTCAAAATCGCTCTCGACAAATATCACCATTGAACAGTATGTCGATGCAGTTGAGCAGCAACTTTCGAATATGGAAGATGCAACATTCAATATTTCAGATGAATTTGAAACAGTAACGCTCGGCGCAAATGAATACACACGTGTAATTATAGAATCAACAATGTACGGTATTGAAATGCAGCAAGTTTATTATCTGCGCAAAGTTGATACATATATGTGCGGTATTATTGTAACTATTGCAGACGGATACAGCATTGCAGACATCGAGGCAATGTTCGAATAATATTTAACCCTGAAAAAACAAGCGAGCATATCAGAATCTTCCGGCAAAATTTCGGGAGAGTTGATATGCTCGTTTTTGATGGAAATGACAAAAGAAAAAGCGCCGATGTAATCAGCACTTTTGTTGTTTGGTGGACCATCTAGGACTCGAACCTAGGACCGACCGGTTATGAGCCGGTTGCTCTAACCAACTGAGCTAATGGTCCAAAAAATTGACAGGTACAGGCGATTTGCCCACACCTGTCGTTTGGCTCCCCCTGCTGGGCTTGAACCAGCGACATCATGATTAACAGTCATGCGCTCTACCGACTGAGCTAAGGAGGAATATTAGGATTAAGCGAATGGTAGGAATAAAATGAAGTGTGCGCAGACTGTAACAGTCATGCTTG
>JAZNFB010000118.1:0-13122 GCA_045588895.1 Candidatus Flemingiibacterium sp. | reverse complement strand
ACCGTCACCCTGATATGTAAATACGATATTATCGGGATGAGTGCGCTTAACGCCGGTTGCAACAGCCGGAGCACGTCCGTGTGCAGCTTCGATCATGTCACATTCGAAATAATTATATGCGAAAACGGAACATCCGACAGGTGCGATACCAACAGCCTTTCCACAAAGGTCAAGCTCATCGAGAACTTCAGCAACGAGTCTGTGTACGATGCCGTGTGTACAGCCCGGACAATAGTGGAAGGGTACGGGCGAGAGAGATTTCGGTTTATCAAATACTACCATTTTATTTTACCTCCGATCAAAGGGTTGCGGCGAGCTTCTCGATTTCGGCGAGAACTTCGTCGGGAGAGGGAATCATACCGCCTGTACGTCCGAAGAACGAAACCAGCTTCTTACATTCGGTTGCAACCTTAACGTCGTCAACCATCTGACCCATGTTAAGCTCACAAACGAGGAAATGCTTTGCCTTATCAGCAAGTGCGCCGAGCTGCTTCTTCGGATACGGCCAAAGAGTGATGGGACGGAACAGACCAACCTTGATGCCCTTTGCACGAGCCGCAGTTATAGCAGTTTTGCAGATACGTGAGGTGATTCCGTATGCAACGATAACAATATCAGCGTCGTCACACTTGTAGCTCTCGTACTTAACTTCCTTTTCTGCAATCTCGTCGTACTTCTTGGAGCGGGCGATAACGGTATTTTCAAGCTCAACGGGGTCGATGAGCAAGGAATTGATGATGTTCTTCTTGCGCTTGCCCTCTGTGCCGTTTGTTGCCCAGGTCTTTTCGGGAACATCACGCTTCGACATAACGTCAAAGTCAACCGGCTCCATCATCTGACCGAGCGCACCGTCGGCAAGTATCATTGCAGGCATACGGTAGATATCCGCCATGTCAAAAGCTTCGCTTGTAAGCTGTGCCATTTCCTGAACGGAAGACGGAGCGAGAACGAGAATGTGCTCGTCGCCGTGACCATTCGCCTTTGTTGCCTGATAATAGTCCTGCTGTGAAGGCTGAATACCGCCAAGACCGGGGCCACCGCGCTGTACGTTAACAATAACGCAGGGAAGGTCACAGCCGACGAGGTAAGATATACCCTCGCTCTTTAACGAGATTCCGGGGGATGATGAGGATGTGAGACAGCGTGAACCTGATGCCGCAGCACCCATGATCATATTGATTGCCGAAACCTCGGATTCAGCCTGGAGACAAAGACCGCCAACCTTGGGCATACGCTTTGCCATATATTCGGAAATTTCTGTCTGGGGAGTTATCGGATAACCGAAGAAATGCAGACATCCCGACTTGATAGCCGCTTCCGCAATTGCCTCGTTACCCTTCATAAGTACCTTTTTAGCCATTTCTATTCTCCTTACTTATACGTCTTTTTCAACTTTGATAACAACATCCGGGCACATTGTTGCACACATAGCGCAGGCAATGCACTTTTCGATGTCGGTCATACGTGCCGGGTGGTATCCCTTTTTGTTGAGCTTTTCTGTGTCAAGTGCGATGATCTTCTTGGGGCAGGCAAGAACGCAGAGTCCGCAGCCCTTACAAAGATCTTCATTGAAAGTCACTTTGTTCATTGTATTTCCTCCGTTTTAAAATAAACTTAAAATATTTGCTTTGTTGCGTTTTTTATATAAAACACATCGGGGATAGCATCAAGCTGTCCTTCGAGTGTGTCTATAGCACAGGTAGAGACAAGCGGCAGCGAGCATTTTTCTGCAAGCTCACGGCACCACTTATCGGTGTCAATGATATCCGCTGCTGTTGTTTCTTCGCCAAGATTTGAATTGTTGATAATTCCCGTTGCACGTAGTCGTCCTGACCACTCAATCTCACGTAAGATAAACTCTGCATCGGGTATGTCCTCTGTCAGCGGACGATATTTGTTAACGACATACAAAAGGTCATATTCGCCCTCTTTAAAGAATCGGTTATACATACCGAGTGCGACTGCACCGTTGTCTCCGCCGACGTCAAGTATCGTTACCCTCTCCGGCTCACGTACCTGTGCTTCAATCGCTCCCATAACCGATGCCGGCAGGGACGGGATATCCACGTTTGTGTTTGCGAAGTCGGGGTTTACGCACCTGACGCCGATAGCCTCAAGCTCGGCTGTGTTGTCTGCGGCGCGGAAATACGGATTTACGATGTCGAGGTCAATAAGCGTTACATTTTTCCCATCGGCGGCTTTTTCTCTCGCGAGGTTCACCGCAAAGTTGGTTTTACCCGCGCCGAAGTGACCGCAGACGATTATTAAGTTTTTCAGATTTTTTAATGCTTCGATCATTTTGTACACCGTTTTCCTGCGATTTGATTGCAAAATATGAATTTTTAAGACATATAATATATTATAACATACAATCAACTAAATTTAAAGTATATTTTCGAAAATTTATTAAACTTTTTTTCTTGGCAAATTGTACATATTTTACAGAGAATGCTTTTGCAAATTATTACGTTAAATTTTTGTGAACACTTTGAAAAACGGACAATTTTGTGGTACAATATATATAAGGGGATCTTTGCGCGTTTTTTAAGATCCCGAAGTTAGGCATAAAGGAATGGCTGCTATGAATTTTATAAGGCAATTTTTCTCCTATATCTGGAGCATTGTTTCAACAGCTTCGTTTATTGACATCGTTGATATTGCAATTGTTGCATTTGTTTTTTATTATCTTTACAAATTCATAAGAGAAAGACGTGCGGGCAAGCTTGCGGCAGGTATACTTATTTTAATGCTTGTTCTGATGTTAAGCAGTCTGCTCGAAATGCACGCGATCGGCTTTATACTTACAAACGTATTCCAGGTTGGTATCATTGCGCTCATAATCGTTTTTCAGCCGGAGCTTCGTTCTGCGCTTGAAAAGGTTGGTGCAGAGCCTCTTCGCGGACTTCGCAATATCGGCGAGGGTAAAATGTCATCAACGGCGCAGACTCTTTCGGTCATCGGCGAGATAACTCAGGCAGTCTGCGATATGTCACTTGATAAAACGGGTGCGCTTATTGTTATCGAGCGTTCAACCAAGCTTGGCGACATAATAAAGAGCGGCACGGTTATAAACGCCAATACAACCGCTTTTCTCATACGTAACATTTTCTTCAACAAAGCACCGCTTCATGACGGCGCGATGGTCATTCGTGATGAGCGTATATATTCCGCCGGCTGCTTTTTGCCGCTTTCGACCAACGACGATATAATCAAGGACCTCGGAACACGTCACCGTGCGGCAATCGGAATGAGCGAAAACAGTGATGCGGTCATCATCGTTGTTTCGGAGGAAACGGGAACGATCTCAATCGCACTTGAGGGGCATCTCAAAAGGAATTACAGCTATAACACGCTGAAAAAGGAGCTTGTACGCCTGCTTGTCAGCTCTGAGGAACAGACCTCCAAGAGCAAAAAGGTTATTTCCCGTTTTACGAAAAAAGAAGACAAATCGGAAAACAATACAAAAGCAGATGATTAAGATTTACGGGGTTTTATCATATGGAGAATGAGAACAAGCAAATAACCATGCCTGATGAAAATGAACAGCATATCGAAGAATCGGGCGGAGATTATAAGGTTGAAGCAAGTAAATTTCACAATGCCGTTGCAAAGGTTCTCTGCGTTCTTGCGGCGGTTGTTCTGTGGTTTTATGCCGTCAGCACGGATACGGCGATAATTGACAAGTCGTTCACGGGAATCCCGGTTGATATACGAAATCTTGACGTGCTCGATTCCGAGCTTGGACTTTCGGTTATCAGCGGTTACGGCTATACTGTTGACCTTTCCCTCAGCGGCACGAAGCCTGATGTGAACAGTCTTTCAATCGACGATATTACGGCGTATGTTGACGCAGGCTCGGTCACGGAGGCAGGCGAATATTCGCTTCAGATACACGTTTCGGTTCCGAGCGGTATCACGATTGACGGACAGTCCGCAAACTATGTTGAGCTTTATATCGACAAGCGTTCAGCAGTGAGTGTTCCCGTTGTGGTTGATCCGATATATTCAATCGAGGCGGCATACAAGCTTGATGAGCCTGTACCGAGCTTTGAGCGAGTCAACGTCACGGGTCCCGAAGAGGAGCTTGAGAAGATCGAATGTGCAAAGGTGACGCTTGAGCTTGGACGCATCAGCAAATCGCTGACGGCAACCGGTAAGTTAGTGCTCATTGATAAGAGCGGTACACCGATATCGAATCCTTATGTGAAGCTGCAGACGAGCGAGGTTTCGGTCAAGATACCTGTTTATACCGAAAAAGAGGTTGCGCTCACGGTTGGCTATAAGCACGGATTTTATAATGACAGCAATATAAGCGTTACGGTAACTCCCTCAACAGTCCGCTTAAAGGGTGAGCCGGATATTCTCGACGATATTGACAGTATTGAGATTTTGGAGCTTGACGAAAAGAAGATAATTGAGGATACTATACAGAAAAACGTAACCGTAAATGTTCCGGAGGGAACGGAAATTATCGGAAGCCGCAGTGCCGACGTTGAAGTGAAGCATAAGGGTACGGTTGTACGTGATGTGGTTATTGATGTTTCAAGGCTGTCGGTTATTAATACAGACGATATCGAATATGAGTTTGCCGCTTCCGAGATAACGGTTAAATTCCGCGGAACACAGCGCTCGATTAAGTTTTTGCTTGAGGATCCCGAAAATATCACTGCGACGGTTGATCTCGATTACTTAGGTAGTGTTACCGGCTCTGTTTCCGTTCCGGTCTCGATAGCTGTGGCAAATGCGCTTTCGGGAAGCGTTTACGAGCTTGGCGAATATACTATCGACGTTATTATAAAGTGATATGAAGAAGCAGATAATTGTCAAAAACATCAGACTGCCGCTGACCGTGCCTATTCAGGAAGCAATCGTTGAGGCACGGCGGCGGTTGTCGCTTACTGACGGGGAATATATCTCCGGCGCACTTCACAAGCGTTCAATAGATGCGAGAAAGCGAAACGGGGATATGCCGAGCTTTGTCATGTCTGTTATGATTGAATGTGACATAAGTGAGCGAAAGCTTGAGCGGCTCACCCGAATCAAGGATGTTGAGATTGTACGCTGTGATGAGCTTGCAATTGAATACGGCGAAAAGAAGCTTGCGTCACGCCCCGTTGTTATCGGATTCGGTCCTGCCGGGATGTTTGCCGCACTGATGCTTGCCGAAAACGGTTACTGCCCGATTGTTATTGAGCGAGGTGCGGACGTTAAGGTGCGAAGTGCCGCAGTTGCCGAATTTATACGCTCAGGACGGCTTGACACCGAGACAAATATTCAGTTCGGTGCAGGCGGCGCAGGAACATTCTCGGACGGTAAGTTAGTCACACGGATCAATGATTCACGCTGTGCGTATGTGCTTCGGCGGTTTGTTGAATTTGGTGCGCCGGAGGAAATACTCTGGCTTTCAAAGCCGCACGTCGGTACAGACAGGCTGCTCGGAGTTGTTGAGGGAATTGCAGACCGCATATGTGAGCTTGGCGGCGAGATACGCTATAACACCAAGCTTTGTGACATTTCAGTTTTAAACGGTCATCTTGAATCTGTCAAGGTGCAGTCGGACGGTATTTGTTCCGATATCCCTTGCGGTGCGGTGATTTTAGCTATAGGTCACAGCGCACGTGACACCTATGATATGCTTGCCTTGCGAGGAGTTATGCTTGTTGCGAAGCCGTTTTCGGTCGGTGTGCGTACGGAGCATCTGCAGAGTGATATTGATGCGGCGCTTTACGGTGATGCGGCAGAGCTTTGCGGCAGTGACGGCAGACGTATACTTCCGCCGGGTGAATATGCGCTTTCGTACCGTGAAGCAGAGAAAGGGCTTGTTTCGGATACGGCACGCGGCGTGTACAGCTTTTGTATGTGCCCGGGCGGAGAGGTTATGGCTTCTGCAAGCGAAGAAGGCGGCGTTGTTACAAACGGTATGAGTAAATATGCACGTGACGGTAAAAACGCAAATTCAGCGATAGTTGTTTCGGTGTTCCCCGAGGATATCGGCAAGGGCTGGCGCGGAGGAATTGAGTTTCAGAGAAGCCTTGAGCGAGCGGCATATATTGCGGCTGATACGGGTGAGCATGACTATCGTGCACCGCTTGAAACGCTTGGCGATTTTCTTGACGGACGCACATCACATTTCACCGAGCCGAGCCGTATTAAGCCGACCTACCGTGACGGTGTTTATACGCTTTGCGATCTTTCGTCGATACTTCCGCCGTTTGTTTCGGATATGCTGAAGCGCGGATTTTATAATTTCGGCAAAAAGATACGCGGCTTTGATTCGCGTGATACGGTACTGACCGGAGTTGAAACCCGTACGTCCTCGCCGGTGCGAATACTGCGAGGCGAAACGCTTACATCATCTTCGGCGGATAACCTTTACCCATGCGGAGAAGGTGCCGGATATGCAGGCGGTATCACGAGTGCCGCAGTTGACGGTATCAACACAGCCATGCAGCTTATGCGTGTATATAAACCGATGAAATAAATTATAAGGCAGACTGCTCATTGAAGGGCGGTCTGTTTTTGCAGTATGGGAGTTTTGCAAATACTGTTTTACAAAAAAATAAATTACCGCTTGATTTTTTTGAAATAATGTGTTATAATAAGAACAGATGTTCGAAAACGAGGTGAGGAGATTGCGGCAATTGGTTTTCCATGTGGATGTTAACAGCGCATTTTTATCGTGGGAAGCGGCACGGCGTGTTAAGATGGGCGAG
Organism: Candidatus Flemingiibacterium sp.; assembly: GCA_045588895.1. Taxonomy (GTDB): domain Bacteria; phylum Bacillota; class Clostridia; order Oscillospirales; family CAG-272; genus Flemingiibacterium. Next base: position 6,409 of record JAZNFB010000118.1, on the reverse strand, counting down.
GAAGATCTTCGTCTCATTCCCTCTGCAATCGGCGGTGACCGTGATACTCGCCGCGGTGTTATACTTGCAAAATCAATACCTGCGAAAAGATATGGTGTCAAAACCGGTGAGCCTGTCGGTATGGCACTCCGCAAATGTCCCAATTTAGTGCTTGCAAAGCCGGATTTTTCACTTTACGTTTCGTGTTCACGTGCTTTTATCGAAATATGCAAAAAATATGCACCTGCCCTTGAGCAGTATTCGATTGACGAATGTTTTCTTGATATGAGCGCAACGGAGCGTATTTATCCAGATCCGATTGCCATTGCTCACCGTATAAAGGACGAGATACGTGATGTGCTTGGTTTTACTGTGAATATCGGCATCGGTGAAAACAAGCTTTGCGCAAAAATGGCGAGTGACTTTGAAAAACCTGACCGCGTTCATACGCTTTTTCCTTCGGAGATTCCCGATAAGCTATGGAATTTGCCTGTGCGTGAGCTTTTTGGCGTCGGACGCTCGACTGCGGAACAACTTGTTAAGCACGGCCTTTATAAAATCGGAGATGCGGCACGGTGTGAAGTCAGCACGCTTGTCTCGTTTTTAGGCGTTAAGCAGGGGGAGTATATTCACAGGTGTGCTAACGGAATAGACACTTCGGTTGTGCGCGAGGTGGCGGAGGATGCAAAGGGTTACAGCAATTCAACGACGCTTGAGGAGGATGTGACCTCATATGCGGCGGCGGACACGATAATGCTTGCACTTGCAGACAGTGTTACGTCACGGCTTCGTGCGGACGGCGTGCGTGCTTATTGCGTTTCGGTGTCAACACGGACAAGTGAATTTGTGAATCGGTCACATCAGAAAAAAATGTCCGAGTCAACTGATATTACAGGCGAGGTATACCGTGTTGCGGCAGGTTTGCTACGTGAACTTTGGGACGGGAAGACACCGCTTCGTTTGCTTGGACTTGCGCTGACGGAGCTTGACCACGGTGATGCAAAACAGTTATCGCTTTTCCCGGATGAGGAGCGTGAACGTCTGCTTGAGAGGGAGCGAAGGCTCGACCAAACGGTTGACGATATACGAAGAAAATTTGGCTCTGACATGATAAAACGAGGCAGTACTGCTTTTGACGTTGGTAAAAAGCACCGTGCCAAGGCAGATTTTGATTCGACGGGTGATTAGCCCGGGTTTCGGTACACAATATAAAAATGGGCTGTCTTTTTGATAAGGCAACCCATATATTTTTTATTCACTTACCATTACTGCAACGCCGTCCGGGATGACGGTGACAGATGCGTTTTTATTGCCGAGTATGTTTTCTGCAATAAGCATTGCTTCCTTTATTGAATGTGCAGGTGTCATGTGCATATTTTGTATCATTTCGTCGGGTGAATCGGATATGTAGATAACTGTTGCTTTTTTCAGTACACGCAGGAAAATCTGTGTCTGCCACTGGTCGGGTACGGTTTCATTTCTTGAACGCGAGAGAAATGTTTGCATCGTTTTATCGATATCCGGCTCATCTGCAAGCTGACGATAAAACTGCTCTCCGCCGTGACCGTCGTTTGACTTTGCAAGCATGATGATAACACCGCCCTCTTTGACTGAAGCTTCCGCAGCGGTCATGCCCTTGACTGCCTGATAGATGTTTTGATCAAGCGGATATCCGCCGTTTGTTGTGATAACGATGTCGGCAGGACACGCCTTGACACGGCAAAGATCTGACAAAAATTCACATCCCCTTTTATGTGCGGCTTCCGCGTCACCTGCAACTGCGAAGATCGGGCGTTTATTTTCGTCGATTACGACATTAACGATGAACTCGAGCTTTGCACATTTTGCCGCCCACAGCATATCGTTGTGTATCGGGTTATTTTCGAGTATACCCGTGCGTGCACAAGGATGAGCGATGAACTCTGAGCAGTGGTTTGCGAGTACTGCTTCACGGCTTGCGATACCGGGAAGGACGCTTTTTCTGCCGCCCGAAAAGCCTGCAAAGAAATGTGGCTCGATAAAGCCTTCGGAAACGATCAGGTCTGCTTCATGTGCGATACGGTTGATCGAAAGCTCTCCACCCGAGGGAAGTGTTCCGATATTTATGAGATTTTCGCTGTCGGCGCAGTCGTGTACGATGATTTTTTCGCGATTTACAATGTCGTCTCCGAATTTTTCACGAAGCTCATTAACTGTTGTTCCTCTGTGACATCCCGTTGCGATGAGTATTGTTATGTCAGAATCGGGGTTGCCGCGACGTATCTCCTCAAGCATTGGTGGGATTATAACCTTGCTCGGCACGGGACGGGTGTGATCGCTTGCAATGATTACGACCTTGTTTTTGCCATACGCAAGCTTGTGAAGCGGCAGACATCCGATTGGATTTTTAAGTGCGTCACGAATGAGTTTCTCCTCGCTGACCTCGGGTTTATATCCGTGCAGCTTTGAGGTCAGTACTCCGGCAAGACGTTCATCCGGTATGCTTGCGCTTATATATTCTTTTCCGTAAGGGAGCTTGATTGTTGCCATTCCTTAATCTCCTTTTTTTGTTTATTCTATTTTAGCACACTGTCAGCGATTTTGCAAGAGATATACATAATAAAAAATCCCCCGAAATAAACGGGGGACAAATATTATAAGCTGTCAATATGCTTAAGAAGTGCCTCACGGAGCATCTGCGGATCGCAGTTTCCTTTAAGCTCCTTCATGCATTTTCCGAAGATTGCGAGGAGCGCCTTTTCCTTGCCGCCCTTGAAATCGGCAACGGCTTTCGGGTCTGCCGCAACAGCTGCCTTGATAACCTCATCCATCTTACCGGTGTCGTTTGAAACGATAAGACCGTTCTTTTCGGCATATTCAAGCGGATTTATAACCGTTTCGGATTCAAACATTTCTGCGAGGATCTTCTTCGCATTTCCGCGGTTGACCTTGCCGTCCATGCAAAGTTTGATAAGCTCGCCGAGAGACTTCCCGTCAAGCTTTAATTCATCAACGGTCATCTGCTTGCGGTTGAGAATATTCATACAGTCGGAAATAAGCCAGTTCGCAACCTCTTTTGCCGAGCCGCAGACAGCATATGCCGCTTCAAAGCAGTCACAGAATGCACGGCTCGCTGTGAGCAGGTCAGCGTCATATTCGGTGAGTCCGAGCTCATCTATATAACGTGCACGCTTGATTTCGGGGAACTCCGGAAGAGAAGCCTTGATCGAATCAAACCATGCGTCATCGATAACGACGGGCATAATGTTGAGGTCAGGGAAATAGCGGTAATCACCGCCTGTCTCCTTGTTACGCATAGCATAGGATTAGCCCTTTACGTCATCCCAACGACGGGTTTCCTGAACAAGCTCCTCTGTGCCGTTTTCAATAGCGTCAATGTGACGTGCAACCTCATATTCAATTGCGCGTGTGATCGCCGTCAGCGAGTTCATGTTCTTCATTTCTGTTCTAACGCCGAGCTTTGTTGAACCCTCGGGACGGACGGAAAGGTTAACGTCGCATCTCATTGAGCCTTGTTCCATACGACAGTCGGAAACCTTTGCAAAGCGCAGAAGTGAGCGCAGACGCTCGAGATAAGCGATTACTTCTTCTGCACTCGAAAGATCGGGCTGGGAAACGATTTCGATAAGCGGTACACTCGTTCTGTTGAAGTCAACGAGCGAGGTGTCAGTCCAATCATCGTGAACGAGCTTACCTGCATCCTCCTCCATGTGAATCTGCTTGATTCTTATTGACTTTTTACCTTTTGAGGTTTCAATATCAACAAGACCGTTTACAGCAACGGGCGCAAACCACTGTGTTGTCTGATATGAGCAGGGAAGATCGGGATAATAATAGCTTTTTTTATCAAATGTTGTAGTGCGGTTAATGTCACAGTTGAGCATCATACCTGCGGTCATACCGAGGTCAACAACGTGCTTGTTAACAACGGGAAGCATACCCGGCATACCACAGCAGGCAGGACACCCGTCATCGTTCTGTTCACCGCCGAATTTAGCGGAACAGGAGCAGAATATTTTCGATTCGGTCGCAAGCTCAACGTGAACCTCCAGACCGATGACAGTCTCGTATCTCATTTATTTGCCCTCCTCTATGATTTTTGCCGCTTCAAACAGTGTATTCTCCGAAAATGCCTTTCCGATGAGCTGTACACCGCCTGCAACGACCGTCGGAAGTCCCGAGATTGATGCAGGTGCCGTGTAAAGTGCTTCGTCAAAGGAGATATACTTGTTTGCGCCTGTATCGGCTTCGGTATATGCCGCTTTCGAACAAGCAGGAATGATTACTGCGTCATACTCTGCGTGGAGAGCTGCAAAAGCTTCGGTTATCACTCTGCGAATACGGAGCGACTTATCGTAAACCGGCATATAGTTATCATCCGAAAGAGTTTCCGAACCGTAGAGAATTGCAGTTTTTGCAAGTTCACCGAAAGCCTCTGTACGGCTGTTTGTATAAAGCTCGCCGATAGTCTTATAGTTCTCACTTCTGTGACCGTACTTCACGCCGTCATAGCGCGAAACATTATTGCAAAGCTCGGCACACATGAGTATACCCCATGCGGTTTTAGCATATGCGAGTACGTCACAGTCAATTTCTTCAACCGTTACACCGGCAGAGGTAAGTGCTGATTTTACCGAATCAAGCTTTGCGGCGGTTTCTTTATCGATATCCTTGGTGAGTGATTTGATAACTGCCACCTTTTTGAGCGATGCGGCAGAGGTTTTAACAAGCTCACATTTTTCCTCGGGAAGCGATGTGCCGTCCTTATCATCATGACCGACGATGGATGCGAGTACAGCCTTACAGTCGGAAACGGTTTTTGCTGTAACGCTTACAGTCTCACCCGAACAAGCCGCCGGGATCGTGCCGTAGCGTGAAACAGTTCCGTATGTGGGCTTAACGTATACAAGACCGCTCATTGCAGCTGCACGGCGTTCTGCACCGTTCACATCAAGTCCGATGGCGGCAATTGCATCACCCGATTTAACAAGCTCTGCAGATGCGCTTGAAAGATTGCCCTTATCATCGGTTACAGCACCGTAGTAGGATGTTTCACCAACGAGGTCGATTCCAAATTCGCCGACATTTGCCTTGCCTGCAATGGAATATCCGCTCTTAGTGAGCTTTTCGATAATGTCAGCTCCGAAAAGGCTCATATAGTTATCGAGCATCATTGATCCGCCGGTCGTTGGCAGATCACTCGTGAGTATCATATCATCAAAGACAATAGCCGGAGAAGTAACATTTTCATTTTTTGCTAAATAAAGTTTCATTTTATCCCCTCCGTTATTCAACCAGACGCGGTACCTGCCAATAGCCCTCGTACGATTCGGGGGCGGATTTCTGAAGCTCGTCACGTGTGAAAAGCTTGATTTCCTTGTCCTCGCGTACAACGGTTTCCATTGGCATAACGTGTACCATGCGTTCAACATTTTCTGTGTCAACTGCACTCATTGAGGCAATATCGCTGTTGCGTGCGGTGAAAAATGCGAGCACGTCAGCTTCCTCTTTTTCGGTCAGTGCAAGCTGATTGAGCTTCTGAAGGCGTTTGAAGGATTCTTTATCGGTTATAAGCATATAATTTCATCCTTTCGTTTGTGGGTATGATTCTATCAATAATCAGTCACGAACCTTGATGTGAACCTCACGAAGCTGGAGCTCGGTAACCTCGCCGGGTGCTCCCATCATAAGGTCCTGTGCGTTTCCGTTGAGCGGGAATGCGATTACGTCACGAATAGTTTCCTCGCCTGCAATGAGCATTATCATACGGTCAACACCGGGCGCCATACCTGCATGAGGCGGTGCGCCATAGGAGAATGCGGTGTAAAGTGCGCCGAATTTTGCCTTTACATCCTCCTCGCCATATCCTGCAATCTCGAATGCCTTTTTCATGATTTCGGGATTGTGGTTTCGAACAGCACCGGAGGAAAGCTCAACGCCGTTGCATACGATGTCATACTGATATGCGAAAATTTCAAGCGGATCCTTGTTCATGAGTGCATCCATACCGCCCTGAGGCATTGAGAAGGGATTGTGTGTGAAATCTATTTTACCCGTTTCCTCATTGCGTTCATACATCGGGAAGTCAACTATGAAGCAAAATTCGAATGCATCCTTATTGATAAGGTTAAGCTCATTTGCAATCCATGTGCGCATCTGACCTGCGAGGGAGTTGATAACATTCGGTGCATCGCTGATGAAGAAGATTGAATCACCCTCTTTAACTCCGCAAAGTTCGGTAAGCTCTGCCTTTTCTGCGTCAGAAAGGAACTTCGCGATCGGACCCTTATATTCGCCGTCCTCGAGAGTGATATATCCGCAGCCGAACTTCATACCTATGCTGCGAGAGTATGCGTCAATAGCCTTTTCAAAAGCCTTCTTACCGTCGCCCTCGCCGTCCTTCTTAACAAGGTAGTTCGCAACGATACCG
>JAZNFB010000117.1:0-2458 GCA_045588895.1 Candidatus Flemingiibacterium sp. | reverse complement strand
CCTGCCGCTGTGAGTGTAAGCACTGCGGTGTTGGTGTTTGATGTAACATAGTTGCTAACTACAGTAATTTTGCTTCCGTCAATCTTCGAAAGGCGGAAATCGCCGGAAAGCTCATAAACGCCTGCACCAAGTGTTACATCGGGATAGCTTACAGAGGTATTGCCGCTTGCAGGAACCGACGCACGGTAAAATTCGGTTTCGGCCACTGCCGCAACTTTAGCCTTTGCCGCCGTACCGCCAATACTCCAAGCGCCAACCCAATCAGAGCTTGTCTCGCTTGTGCAGTCTAAAAGATAGCTGCCTGTGGTCGAGTAAGTTTTATTGGTGGTGTCAAGCGTGTCTGCATCAACCTTGATGAGTGTCATCTCGTCAATTTCAAGCGGAACGTAACCTGCGATAACCTGTGAGCCACGGAAGGTTATTGTCGGACTGGTATACGCAGTTGAAGCCGGGACTTGGAACACTATGGTATATTCCTGCCATTCGTTACCGACAGCTATATAACTGCCGCTTGTGTTACCGCTGAAAATTGCAGTGTTGCCGGGATAGAGTTCGGATGTGGTTGTTGCACCGTAATAAACACGTCCCAGATAATAGTTTCTGCTTCCGGGGTCGTTTACGATGTTGTTTGTACGGGCATAGAAGTGAAGCTCATAGTAAGCGCCTGCTTCAATTGTTGCCGCTGTATTTACAAACTGCGGAAAGGTTGCGTTGTAGTTTTCGACATTGTACACACGCGCATAGGTATTGCTCTCTGCTCCACCAAGAACGCTGTCAATGAGAGAAACTGTACCGTCGCCCGTGAAATTCTCGCCGGACAGCGGTGTAACATCGCTTGCAGTAACATTTAATATCAGCGGAAAAGCCGATACAATCAATACCACAGCAAGTAATGCCGCCAAGAGTCGTTTCTTTGCCATTGCTGTTACCTCCAAAATTCTTATTTTTTATGTTAAATTTAATAATGTCCTAAAATACAAAAAACTCCAAGCTAATTTTTGTGACGGCCCCACGTTGAAGAAGCCATGGAGCCGCCGCTATAGAATGGAGAAAACATTTATTCAAACTCCGCCGTGAAAAAGCAGAGCTGAATACAAAATTAATTAAATGAGGATTATTCTCTGACTATTGAATTTACAATCTCGTTGAATTCCTCAATTGCCGCCTCTGCACCGGGCTGATACTGTGCAAGGTGAGATGAGAAGCCGTTTGCTCCGGCACCTTTGATGATAAGTACGTGTGGAGTATAGAAGAGACGATTCATATTCTCGTCGAAGCCGAAGTAGCTTGCGCCCGCATCGTAAACAACGCCGTCGAATATGATTCCGAGCATTTCCTTGGAATCGGTGTCGCGTGCCATTTTTTCGCCGAGAACCAGATCGAAGTAAGCTTCAACTGTGGTATCCTCGCTGTAATATGAAAGAAGCTCAATAACCTTGCCAACCATTTCGCTGTTCTTAACAGTCTTCGGTACAGACATCATACCCGACCATGCATTGGTCTGATAAGCATCCTGTGTTGCTTCAAGCTTCGGATAAGGAAGAATACCGTACTCAACCTCGCTGTCACGGTACTTATAAAGCTCACCCATAGCCTCAATATTGAAAAGTGTACGTCCTTTGGACATAGCAAGTGATTCCTCATCAGTGGGCTGGAGAGTGTACTCGTAAACCCAAGCATCGCCGCCCATGAGAAGCGCATCAATCTTTTCAACCATGGTGAATGCACGCTCATTGTCAAACGCAAATTCGAGGTTGCCTTCACTGTCCTTTTCGATAAGGCTTACGTCAAACGCATAAATGAAAGCATTAAGGAAAAAGTCATTGGGACAGCCGAGACCGTACTGGTCATTAACATTCCATCTGCCGTCACCGTCATCGTTGGTTACACTGGACATCATCTCCATCATCTTGTCTATAGTCCATGTACCCTCTCGAACAAGATCATAAGGATTTTCGAGGTCAAATTCCTCAAGAAGCGACTTATTTACAAGCACGCAGTTAACATCGGGAAGCATATAATCGGAAACAGCATAGAAGGTGTAGCCGTTAACGTCAAGTGCCTCCTTTGCCTGCTGATTCCACCATTCCTTTGACATATCGACATATTCAAACTCGTTGAAATCGTAAAGCAGATCTTCAACTATCATTGCGGAAAGACCGGAAATGCAGTGCGTCAGAACGAGCTGATATGAATCCTCGCCGGTCATTACCATGTTTTGCATAACGGTTTTAACGTCGCTGATACCACCGGTCAATGTGTAATCTATGTCAACACCGAGATGATCCTCAACTAAAACCTCACGCTCGTAAATTGCCTTGCTCATAACGTCTGTGCCCATTTCATCGGTGAAATAGTATCTCGAATACATCGTGTCATCAGCAGGAGCGTAAATATTGAACGGGAGATTGTAATTTGTTGCTTCAATTCCGGCAGGAGCGGTTTCGGATTTGTCGCT
>JAZNFB010000116.1:0-2601 GCA_045588895.1 Candidatus Flemingiibacterium sp. | reverse complement strand
GTTTACGCCGTTATTTCCGAATTTAACCCGTTTCATAACGGGCACAAATATCTTATCGATACGCTGAAAAAGAATGGTGACAGTGCCGTTATCGCCATCATGAGCGGCAGCTTTGTCGAGCGTGGTGATGTTTCGATTATTGATAAATATGCCCGTGCAGAGGCGGCTGTTATGTGCGGTGCTGACCTTGTGCTTGAATTGCCTGCGCCCTGGTGCTTTGCAGGAGCGGAGTTTTTTGCACTTGGCGGCGTTTCGCTTGCAAATGGGCTTGGAATCGTTGATTGTCTTGCTTTTGGAAGTGAATCTGGTAATACGGAGTCGCTGATTTTCTGTGCCGAGAATCTGTCATCCGAGAAATTTATAACTGCGCTTGAGGCGGCACGTGTATCAAGGCGTGACGTTGGAATGGCAACACTTCGTGCAGAGGTTTACAAGGAGCTTTTCGGCGAAAGTGAGCATTTTGACGGTTCAAACGATCTTCTGGCGCTTGAATATATCCGTGCGATAAAAAAGCTTGGCAGTGATATCACACCAACCGCCATAAAACGCACAGGCGAGGTATATAATTCCGAGGAACTCACCGAAATCTGCTCGGCGACGGCGATACGGCGTGTTCTGTCTCCCGGAATAAATGACTACTCAAGGCGTGATTTGTCACGTTATATGCCGAAGGAGTCGTACGATATTCTTGAACGCGAATTAGCCGAGGGACGTATATTTTCGCTTAACCGTCTTGATACAGCGGTGCTGTCGCTTCTTCGCGGACTCGGTGCTGATTCACTTTCCGGTATTATGGAGGTGTCAGGCGGTATCGAAAACAGGCTTGTCTCACTTGCCAATAATTCTCGCACCATTGAAGAACTTACCGCGGCGGCTAAAGGTAGACATTATTCCGAGTCACGTATACGCCGATTGCTGATTGCGTCACTTGTTGGAATTACAATGAAGGATGTTGAGGTCGTCCCTGAGTTCACAATCGTTCTCGCCGCAAATTCGCGCGGACGTGAGCTGCTTGCGCTTGCAAGAAAACGTGCGGCTGTAACAATTCTTTCAAAGCAGTCGGCATCAAAGGAGCTTAACGGTCTTGCGGCAGAGCAGTATGAACGTCACATAAGAGCGGAACGTGTTGCAGAGCTTTGCTGTCTTTGTGAACCAAGGCGCGAGGGCGCTGTGATGCTATGAAAAAGGTGATAGTTATAGGCTGCCCCGGAAGCGGAAAAAGCAGACTGTCACGTGAGATGCACAAAATAATGGGTCTGCCGCTTTATCATCTTGATATGATGTTCTGGCGTGCTGACCGTACGACTATTCCAAAAGAAGAATTTCGTGCAGAGCTTCGACACGCCATTGATAAGGATGAATGGATTATTGATGGTAATTACGGCTCCACGATGGAAATGCGTATGGCGGCGTGTGACACAGTTATCTTTCTCGATTTTCCCACAGATGTTTGTCTTGCAGGTATAGCCGAGAGACGGGGAAGGCCTCGTGACGATATGCCGTGGGTCGAAAGCGATGAGGATGCGGAGTTTGTCGAATTTGTGAGGTTGTTTAATGATCAAAGCCGTCCGCGTGTGATGGAGCTTTTGGGCAAATATTCATCAAAAGAGATTATTATTTTAAAAAGCCGCGGTGAGGTTGATGAATATATTAAAAGGCTTAAAGCTTTGCATTATTTCTCTTGACAGTTTATGGATAAATGTGATATAATTAAAAAAACAGGCGGCAGTGCCGTTATTTTCGAAAGGACAAAAAACAATGAAAAAAGTTGCAGTTATCATGGGCAGTGATTCTGATCTGCCGGTAGTTAAAAAATGTATTGACCAGCTCGTCGCATTCGGTATTCCGTATAAGGCGCACGTTATAAGCGCACACAGAACTCCTCGTCAGGCAGAACAGTTTGCATCGGGCGCAAAGGAAAACGGCTTTGGCGTAATCATCGCTGCGGCAGGTAAAGCGGCACATCTCGGCGGCGTTATCGCGGCTTATACAACACTTCCCGTTATCGGTATTCCGATTAAGTCATCGACTATGGACGGACTTGATTCGCTTCTTTCAATGGTACAGATGCCGGGCGGTATTCCGGTTGCAACCGTTGCGATTGACGGAGCACAGAATGCGGCAATTTTAGCGGCACAGATGCTTGCACTTTCAGACGACGTGCTTGCAGACAGACTTGAGCGCTTCAAGGAAGAAATGGAAGCAGGCGTTGTTGCAAAGGATGCAAAGCTCCAGGCAGAGCTTAACTGAGGTAAACGATGAAGAAAATAGCTGTACTTGTTTCGGGCGGCGGAACTAATCTGCAGGCGATTCTTGATGCCTGTGATTCGGGCATTATCAAAAGCGGACGTGTTGATGTTGTTGTTTCCTCAAAAGAGGGGGCATATGCGCTTGAGCGTGCAAAAAATCATGGCGTTGACGGAATAGTCGTTCCTAAAAAAGAATACCCCGACCGCGTGGAATATACTAAGAAGCTGATCGAGGTGCTTGAAGATAGAGGTATTGACCTTGTTGTTCTCGCCGGATTTATGATAATTCTTGACGAGACGTTTACACGTACTTATGAGAACCGTGTTATCAATGTTCACCCGGCACTTATAC
>JAZNFB010000115.1:0-2114 GCA_045588895.1 Candidatus Flemingiibacterium sp. | reverse complement strand
CAAGGATTTGAAGGTCGGTTATTACGGTTATGCTCCCGACTATACCTACGACCAGATTCGCGAGGATATGTTAAAGACCATAAACGACGGTCTTAACCGTTATGACACATACGGTATCGAGCTTGACTTCCAGCGTGAGATTGAGGTTTTCGGATTTGGACGTCACTATGTCGGAATTGATATAATGAACGGTTTTATGCGTGAGGTCGATGCTCTGACTCACAAGTATGAGGAAAAATACGGACATCAGATAAAGGTTGCTGTCCGTGTTGCATCCGATATTCAGACTAATTTTGATTACGGTCATGACGTTATGCAGTGGGTTCGAGAGGGAATTGTTGATATGGTCATTCCCACGGGACGCTATGAATCAACCGATATGGATATACCGATAAGACTCTGGGCGGGACTTCTGAAGCCATACGGAGTTGAGCTTGCTGCCGGAATGGAGCAGGGCATGGCACCCTATTACCACGCTCGCAATATTGTCCGTTCAGTTGAGACCTTTGCGGCATTTGCGGCAAACGCGTATGAGCAGGGCGCAGATAAGGTTTATTTCTATAACTATTTCCGTCGCCGTGCAGACGAGCACTTTGACAGAGAGGCTCCGTTCGTCACCGATCCGGAACAGAGAGTTGCTTCGTTGCCGGTTTACTGGACTGTTATTAACACAATGGGTGATCCCGACATGGTTCAGAGGATGAATCGCCGTCATATCATTACCTATAAAGACCGCTTCCCACACTGGAATCACGGCCCGGGCGATTCAATTCAGCTTCCGGTCATAGGAGTGTCGCGTACGGTCAGCTTCAAAATGAGCGTTGGCGATATACCCGAGGATGCGGATGTTATCGTTCATATCGGTATCGTTGTCGGTGACAAGCTGAGTGCACCGCCGCGGCTGTTTGTAAATTCGCTGCCAGCCCAATATATTGGCTGTGAACATGACGAGCGTTTCACAAGTGAATGAGAGCTTCTTGCATACCGTGTTTCAAAGAGCGTGCGAAATCTTAAAGTCATCTGCCCGTTTGTTATAACACGTGAGGTTATTGACATTAAGTATGTCGACACTCAGATTATAGTGAAATAATCGGAAGGAATGATTTCGAACTGTAATAGCCCGGAATTGTTCCTGCAATATCACGAAAAAGAGCTTATGCATCTGACAATTTTGGATATTAAAGACAGTATAAATAATTGAAGCTCTCCATTACCGAATATGTGTTGCCCTATTTGGCAATATTCCTTTTTATATAATAATACCCTCCTATGATATTTCTATTGTACCATAGGAGGGTGTTTTTGTCATTGTACGTTTTTAACGGTTCGGTTCAATTTACCCCAAAAAATTCTTTCTGTATTCACGCGGCGAGATACCCATATATTTCTTGAAAACACGTGTGAAATAGTGTGAGCTGTCAAAGCCAACACTGAGTGCCACCTCTGTGATACTCTGTTCGGTCGTTTTTAGATACACCGCCGCCTTGTTAACACGTCTTAAGTTTATATAGTCAATGGGAGTTTTACCCGTCGCGCGCTTGAAGATATTGCAAAAATACTGCTCTGTCATGTGAAATTCCTCTGCAAGCGAGCCTGTTGTCATATGGGTGTTATAATTTTTCGAGATGTGCATGACGATCTCATTGATGGTTTGGAGCTTGTTTTTTCGAATCTTCGTTGCACTGTCGGAGAGAACGTGTATCACGTAGTTTTTAATGAGATACGCCATCAATGAATATGTAAGGCTCTTGACTTCAATATCATATGCAGGCTCACGTGCTTCCCAAACCTCAACTATTTTTTCGATATACTCTTTTATTTGCGCATCATTTTGTATGTAAGGCTTGAAGATATAGTTATCAAATTCAACATCGGCAAAGAACTGCGGCGATATCTGCAGACATATATGATAATGGTTTTCCCATTTACCGCTGATTGAATGAAGCTCACTCGAGTTTACAATAAAAAAATCTCCGGGTTTTGCCGTATATCTCTCGCTGCCACAGAAAAGATCCGCCTCTCCACTAATAAAATAAAGCACCTCAAAATATTCATGCCAGTGAAGCTGTATACCGGGCCTGTGATTTAACATTACCTTGACCTGGAATCCGCGC
>JAZNFB010000114.1:0-7010 GCA_045588895.1 Candidatus Flemingiibacterium sp. | reverse complement strand
ATTTTGTCGCTTTTGAAAATTTTTGTCGGCGGCGTTATAGTTTTTGTGAGCTGTACAGTCATTTCGCGGCTTATCGGAAGTGAACCGTATACAGCATCGCTTATTAAAAATCTTATTAATGCAGTTGTTATTTTTGTTCCGTCGCTTGGCTTGTATCTTGTTTTCTCAAAGCTGACGGGTGTTAAATTCGAGTAAAAATGATTGGAGGTTATATGTTTGAATAATATCCGAAACAAGGGTGGAGGTTCGGGAAAACGGAGGAATATTTTTTCTTCCTCACTTATAATTTCCACACTCGGAAAAATTTCGTCATGGATAATACGCAAGCTTTCGTGCGGGCTTATCGGAAGTGCCTTTTGCTCATACAGACGCGAAAATGATGCGCTTTCCCAGAGTGCCATTGCAGCTCAATCGAAGCGGTTAGATCTTTCCGGACGGTTGTTTATGCCGGCGAAAGGAGCCATTGCACGCGGTATTGAAACAAGCGTGGTCTTATGCTTGATACGCGACAGGCTTAAGCATATGATGTCTGCTTCGATGAAGGCTTACGGTATATTCACCTTTTCTTTCACTCTTTACAGTACGCTGATATATCTTTTCCGTGTCTTCTATTTCGGAGCGGAGAATATTGACTATGTTATGATACTCTCCCTTCTTATGATGCTTGTTGCATCGGTTATGATGATATCCTCGCGTCACACGCTTGCGAGTGCACTGCTTTCCAGCCCTGCGTCGAGATTTTTCCTCTTCAGAGTGGTTGGAATACGGCGAGAGGTTCTTGAGGGAATGCGGCGAGAGGGAGAGGGGCGGTTCAATATCGCTTTCATTGCCGGAATTGTTTTCGGTGTTGCCTCGTTTTTTGTCCATCCTCTGATCTTGCTTTGTCTGATCGGCGGTCTTGTTTGTCTTTATCTTATTCTCATTAAGCCGGAGTTTGGTGTTCTTGCCATAATGTGTGCGCTTCCGTTTGTACCGACGATGGCTCTTGTTGGGATGGTGCTTTATACTGCGCTTTGCTATATGCTCAAGGTTCTTTGCGGAAAGCGCTCGATAAAATTTGATTTACTGGACATTGCTGTTGCCGCTTTTCTTGTTCTGATTGCGATGGGCGGTATTGTTGCAGTGTCCTCGGGAAGCATGAAGCCTGCGCTTGTGTTCTGTGCGTTTATGCTCGGTTATTTCCTTGTTGTCAATCTGATACGCTCGGCCGAATGGGTGATGCGCTGTGTTATCGGTCTCATTTCCTCCTCAACGGTCGTTGCACTTTACGGACTTTTCCAGAACTTTTTCGGCCTTTCCGCCGCAACATGGCATGACAAGGAAATGTTTGGCGATATTGAAGGTCGTGTTGTTTCAACCTTTGAAAATCCCAATGTGCTTGCCGAATATCTCATTATGATAATTCCGCTTTGCGTTGCGATGCTTATAATAACAAAGCATCCGAGAGCGAAGTTAATACTCGGCTTTGCGGCACTTGCTTCGTGCGGATGTCTTGTTTATACCTGGTCGCGAGGCGCATGGCTCGGATTTATTATTGGTATGCTGATCTTCTTTCTCATGTATCATCGCAATACGCTTACGGCACTTCTTTTCGGCCTGCTCGGTGTACCATTCTTACCGTTTGTTCTGCCGGACAGCATAATACAGCGTTTTGCAAGTATTGGCGATCTGCGCGATACGTCAACGGCTTACCGCGTTAATATCTGGAAAGCGGTCACCAAAATGATCGGCGATTTCTGGCAGACAGGTGTTGGCGTTGGTGAAGCTTCCTTCAAGCCGGTTTACAGCCTTTATGCTCTTTCGGGAATTGAAACCGCGCCTCATTCACATAATCTTTATCTGCAGATCACGGTTGAGCTTGGCATTGTCGGTCTTGTTGTATTTGCTGTGATGCTGTTTGTCTGGGCACAGAGCAGCTTGACTCTTCATAAAAATGAGAGCCGACCCGAAAAGCTCTTATCGGCGGCGGTATTCTGCGGTATGCTTGCCGTGCTTGCTCAGGGACTTACGGATTATATATGGTATAATTACCGTGTGTTCTTTATGTTTTGGCTGGTGCTCGGTCTCGGCTCTGCAATACGCAAAACTCTTGATTCCACTGCCCAAACCGAAGTCTTTTAAGGAGGATTTTTAAAGTATGGAAAACAAAACTCTCAAAAAACGCAAATTCAATGCAATAGATGCGGTGATACTTCTTGTGCTTGTTGCGGCTGTCTGCGTTGCAGTGTTTCTCTTTTCATCTGAAGATGTCGAAATGCCGCTGAACAATGATAAGGTGCAGATCGAATATGTTGTTGAGATCAAGACTCTTTCGGATGATATTGCGGCTGTATTCAATATTGGCGACAGGATGGTCGATTCAGTTCAGAAATATAACCTTGGAGAGATAATTGCGGTTGAATATGACAATGCGGTTTATTACGGCAAAGACATCGTTAACGGAAAATCGACCGCATACGATTATCCCGATCATAAAAAGGTGACGCTCACAATTCTTGCCGATGCAACGCTTGACGGGAACGGACGTTATCTTATCGACGGCGGATATGACATTTCAACCGGCACGACGGTTTATATACGCTTGCCGGGCTTTAACGGAATGGGATACTGTACAGGCTTCAGCAGACCGGAGGTGATTGAATAATGAGCGAGAAGAATATTAAAGTCAAAAAGGAAAGAAAATTCAAGCCGAATATAATTGATTTTTTGATTGTTGTAATAGTGATAGGCGTTGTTGCCGGAATCGTGATGAGAATGGGTGTTATTGAGAAAATTACGGTTGGCAATCGGCTTGAACAGGCAAGAATATCGTTCATAATTAAAGACATCAGCGGTGAATCCGAAAGCTATTTCAAGAACGGTGACACCTTCAACAGTAAAACTCACGGCTGTTATATCGGTACGCTTGAAACGATAAATTCGCGACGCGCTGTGAAATATATTGAAAATGAAAACGGCAGAATTGTGAAAACCGAGAGTGCTGATAACCGCGTTGATATGTTATGTACACTAATCGCCGACGGAACCTTCACAGAGGATGGCTTTTTCCTCGGCGGCTCAACATATATCGCACCCGGCTCGGAAATCAATTTTAGCAGCCCGAATATTATCGGTGTTCTCACGGTGACCGATATTCAGGCCCTTGACGGAACAAAATAATTTTATGAGAGCTGTCTTGATAATCTTGAGGCAGCTCTTTTTATGTGCGGTCTTTTCAATTCGGGTGACGCTGCTTCTCTTTACATATTTTTATTCTTAATTGGTAATATTTGTAAAAAACAGTACGTTTTTTTGTGAAAACACCCGAAAATGGCAGAGAAAATGCATCCGGACAAGTCAATTTATATGCAAAAAAACTATTGATTTTATTATAAAAATTTGATATACTATAAACAGTATTATTCAAAATCGGAGTCATAGCCGACGCTGTAAATTCTGAATCATTGCGTCGGTAATAGATTTAAACGAAATTTTACCGTATTTTTTCAATATTCAATTTTAATGTTAGGAGCGTATTCTATGATTTCCCGTAATGTTACTATTCAGAACAACGTCGGTCTGCACGCAAGACCCGCAACCTTCTTTATTCAGAAGGCTAACTCTTTCCAGAGCTCTCTTTGGGTTGAAAAGGAAGACAGACGTGTTAATGCAAAGAGCCTTCTCGGCGTTCTGTCTCTCGGAATCACGAAGGGTATGACCATTACCCTTATCGCAGACGGAAGCGATGAGAATGAGGCGCTTGACGGTCTTTGCGAGCTTATTGATACCGGCTTCGGTGAATAATAGCGACTCGGTGAGTTATCCCTCACAAATCGCTGATGTGCGGACGTTTTCCGCAGGAGATTAATAGTTTTGACGAGTCGTAGTTTGCTGCTGCAGCGATGGCTCGTCTTTGCTTTTTTGTAACGATTATTTCAAGGTACGGTGGGCGCATGAATAACGGAGAAATACAAATTAATAAAAATGACCGTCGCGAGGAGCTGCTTGAAAAGGCGAACAGTCTGCCTCAGCGTCCCGGCGTTTATATCATGCGCGATAAGGGCGGCAAGGTTATTTATGTCGGTAAGTCACGCTCACTGAAGAACCGCGTCTCGCAGTATTTTCAAAAGGCGGCGCATCATAACGAAAAAACACGTCGTATGGTTATGAGCGTTCATTCCTTCGACTATATCCTGACCGATACCGAAATCGAAGCTCTCTCGCTTGAGAATAGTCTCATAAAGCAGTATACGCCGAAATATAATATCAGATTAAAGGATGCCAAATCGTATCCGTATATAAAAATGACGGTGAATGACGAATATCCGCGCCTCTCGGTTACAAGACGGCGACTTGCGGACGGTGCAAGATATTACGGTCCATATTCGAGTATCTCGGCGGTTTACAGTATCCTCGGAACGATACAGAAGTCGTTTGGTATCGCTTCCTGCAATAAGGAGTTCCCACGCGATATCGGAAAGGGAAGACCTTGCCTTAACCGTCACATAGGAATCTGCTCGGCTCCCTGTACCGGAGAGGTTTCATCCGAAGAGTACCGTGCGATTTTTAAGGAGATAAACAGCTTCCTTCGCGGTTCGTTCCGTGAATGTGAACAGGCGCTTCGCGAAAAAATGGAGTATGCCTCGGAGAATCTTATGTTCGAGGCGGCGGCGAGATACCGTGATCGTATTGAGGCACTCTCAAAGCTGTGGCAGAGGCAGAAAATTGTCGGCTCACCGGATTCAGAGCAGGACGTTATCGCGTTTTATACAGATGAGGTTTGCTCCTGTATTTCGGTTTTCTATATCAGAGGCGGTACTATCACGGATAACGAGCATTTTCTCTTTCCTGCCGAGCAGATCATTGACGAGGAGAATATGTCTGCGTTCTTATCCGAGCTTTACAATATCCGCGAGTATGTTCCGCATGAGATAATACTTGATTTCACACTCCCCGATGAGGAGCTTGATGCGCTCACTGAGGCAATACGTATGCGTGTCGGTTATAAGCCCGAGATACGCACGCCCGAGCGAGGTGACCGCCGCAGACTTTGCGAGATGGTTTACGATAACGCCAAGCAGCAGGCACTTCTCTATAAGGCGCAGTCGGAAAAGGATAACAAGGTGCTTGTGAGGCTTGCGTCTATACTTGCCTTAGAGGTTGTTCCCGAGCGAATTGAGGCATATGACATCTCAAACTTCGGCAAGGACAATATAACTGCAGGCATGATCGTTGCAGAAAACGGCAAGCTCAAAAAGTCCGATTACCGCACGTTCAAGATAAAAACAACCGACGGTATTGACGATTACGGCGCAATGAGAGAAGCACTGTCACGCAGGCTTGCACATCTGACAGACGAATCGTTTGGTGCGGCGCCCGACCTGATATTGCTTGATGGCGGACGCGGACACGTTTCGGTTGTTCGTGAGCTGATGGCGGAGCTTGGCTGTGAGATACCCGTTTTCGGTATGGTCAAGGACGAGTTTCATAAGACACGTGCGCTGACTGGTGATGTTAATGAGATAAGTATCGCACGGGAGCAGGCGGTGTTTGTGTTTATTTATAAGCTTCAGGAGGAAGTGCATCGCTATACCGTCGGCAAAATGGAGAGCGCAAAATCAAAGACGCTAAAACATTCAACGCTTGAAGAAATCGATGGCATCGGAGCTATCAAGGCAAAGAGCCTGCTTGCACATTTTCGCAGTATCGCCGCTATAAAAAAAGCAGATAAGACCGAGCTTATGCGAGTTTCGGGTATCACTGCTGCAAACGCTGATGCCATTATAAAATTTTATGAAAACAAGGAGAAGCAAAAATGAGAATAATTACAGGAAGCGCACGCGGAACAAAGCTTGCGACACTTGAGGGAGAAGCAACACGTCCGACCGCAGAGCGAGTTAAAGAAGCGATATTCAGCATGATACAGTTTGACCTGCCCGATACACACATACTTGACCTTTTTGCAGGAAGCGGTCAGCTCGGACTTGAAGCACTAAGCAGAGGTGCAGAAAAGGCACATTTCGTTGACCGCAGTGCCGATGCGACGGCTATAATCAAAGAGAACGCACAGAAAACCCATCTTTGGGAGCGTTGCCGCGTTGTAACGATGGATTTTGCCGATTATATACGCGGAACGAAGGGTGAAAAATTTGACTTTATTTTCCTCGATCCGCCGTATGGAAGCGGTATGCTTAAGACCGCCCTCGAGAAGCTTGCCGAAAGTGACATTATTGCCGACGGCGCATGGATTTTCTGCGAGGACGAAACCGATGATGTTTTCGGAGGTGACGAGGCTCTTTCGGAAAAATACAGTATCGAAAAGCAGAACCGTTACGGTCGTGTTTATATTACGGTTCTGACACTTAAAAAATAAGGAGATTGTAACCATGTTAAACCCTAAAAAAGCTCTTATTCCCGGCAGCTTTGATCCGCCGACTGTCGGTCACTATGATATTGTTTCGCGTGCGGCGGCGATGTTTGATGAAGTTTACGTTGTTGCGTTTGTAAACTCATCGAAGCACGAGCGTTTTTCGGTTTCGGAGAGGCTCAAAATGCTTCATGCGGCGTTTGATGGCATCAAGAATGTACGTGTTGACGTTTCACAGGAGCTGCTTGCCGATTATGCAGTCGAGCATGGGCTTGGAACTATCGTCAAGGGTGCGCGCTCGGCGACTGATTTTGATTATGAAATGTCACTTGCGCTCATCAACCGTTCAATCAATCCGGAGCTTGATACTGTCATCATTCCGACAAAGGCAGAGCATATGCACGTTAGCTCAACGATGGTTCGCGAGCTGATACGCTACGGCTGTGATTACACTGCCGCTGTACCCGAGGGCGTCGCAAAATTAATAGGCGAATTTTTGAAAAATAATAACCAATAATTGGAAGTAAAATCATATATTGGAATATGTGAAAATATATGGTCGGATAATCAGTAAAAAGTGCAAAAAAAATTTGCAGATATGCGAAAAAATCTCGCAAAACCTATTGCAATTATTTGAAAGATGCTGTATAATAATGGTGGTGAA
>JAZNFB010000113.1:0-2566 GCA_045588895.1 Candidatus Flemingiibacterium sp. | reverse complement strand
TTACCAGTGCAATGGCACATGAAGGAAAGACAACAACATCAATAAATCTTGCTTATGATTTAATGAAATCTGGACACAAGGTTCTATTACTTGATGCCGATATGCGAATGTCTAATGTTGTAAAAATATTAAATGTCAATCGTTTTCCCGGACTTAGTAATCTCCTGGTAGGTAGTAAGGGTGAGAACACAAATTTTATTCAATCCTGTGAACTGCTTGACGGGTTGAGGGTTATAACGTGCGGTAATGTTCCTCCAAATCCTTCGGAGCTGTTGTCTTCAAGAAGAATGACTTCTGCCATTGAAACCCTTCGTAAAGCTTTTGATTACATTATCATCGACCTCCCGCCTATTGCCGCAGTATCCGATGCACTTATTGTTTCAAAACTGACTGACGGTATGATCGTCGTTGTTAGACAGGAATATGCCGATAAGCGCTTGATGGATGATGCCATTCGTCAGCTCCAATTCCACGAAGCAAATATAATCGGTTTTGTAATGAACTGCACACACGTAGAAAATAAATACTACGGCAAATACGGCAAGTACGGTAAATACAAAAAATACGGAAGATACGGGTATGGATACGGTTACGGGTATTATCATCGTAAAACCCAAGAGAACAATCAAACCGAGGAATTGAATGAAAATTGAGGTGGCAGCTCAATATCAGAGTATAGGAAAACGGATAGATTTCCATACACACATCATTCCCGATATGGATGATGGAAGCCGCTCGATTGAAATGAGTATACAGATGATTGAAACATCTGTAAAAGACGGTGTTTGCTGCATTGCACTTACCCCTCATTTTTATCCGTCGAGAGACAATCCGGAGCATTTCTTCAAAAAAAGAGATGAGCGAATTAGACTGCTCAAATCGAAGTATTGCAAGGACACACCAACACTTTTGACAGGTGCTGAGGTGCAATATTTTGAAGGTATAACTGCCATGGCTGATTTGCCAAAGATGCGGATCGAAAGCACAAATGCATTGCTTGTGGAAATGCCGATGTGCACATGGTCGAGCCGAATGGTGGGTGACATTGAGGAACTCAGCAGCAGACGAGAATACAGAATCGTTCTTGCCCATGTCGAACGCTATCTTGGCTTTGGAAATATATCGGCAGTTCGTCATCTGGCCTCACGTGGTGTAATGATGCAGATCAGTTCGGGAGCTTTTTCAAATTATTTTGAACGCCGACAAATGTTGAGATTGTACGACGAGGGACTTTTACATATCCTTGGCTCGGATTGTCACAACACAACCACCCGTCCACCCAATCTTGCGCTTGCGTATGACGTTATAGAGAAAAAACGCGGAGAAGATGCTGTAAGGGAGATTGTGCGGAATGGTTTTGAACTTTTTGAGAACATGACATTAAATGAAACAACGGTTTCACAAATGGAGAACACGTACCAATGAAAAAACTACTGATACTGCTCGGTTGTCTTTGCTTTGCATTGGCTGCTGTCTTGATCGGCTCGGCGATATTCAACCGAGCTGAAGACACCGAAAAACTCGGTGACATTGATGAGCTTCGCGATCAGTTGAAGGTGTATCAAACTACTGATAGTTCGGATACGACAGCCGATGAAAAACAGACGGTAACCGACGATGCAACAGATACTGCTGTTGAAGACGTTGAAACCGAAGAAGAGGAAATCACAACAGCAGAAACAGTTGCCGACAATGAACCTTCGCTTGATTTTACTTCTATGTATGAAATAAACCAAGATATATGCGCATGGATAGAGATAGACGGAACAAAGGTTGACTATCCAATATTGCAGAGTATGGAAAATGACAGTAAATATCTTACAACAGCAGTCGACGGCTCCTATTATATAGGCGGATCGCTTTTTACCGAAGCGACCTATAACAGCAGCGATTTCAATGATCCAGTGACGATCATATACGGACACACCATGAAATCGGGAGCATTGTTCGGTCAGCTCCAAACAATTTATTCGAGCGCAGCGGGATTTGCCGAGCACAGCGAAATCAAGCTATACCTTCCCAACGAGGTTCGCAAGTATATCGTGTTTGCAGCGGTACCGTATTCCAATATGCATATACTTGATGCCTACGATTTTACAAATCAATATTGGTATAAAAATTTCTTTAACGGAGTTTTTGATACAAGGGCATTCGGAGCACAGTTTAATTCCGAAATCAAACCCGAATTCGGAGATCAAGTTATTATTTTATCCACCTGTCTAAGCGAAGACAGAACGAAACGATTTTTAGTAATGGCTATCAATCAGGATGATATCTGAAAAAATATACTTCCTGTATAAATAGAGTAATTTTTATTAAGTAAATTATTGTAAAGGAGAATGTACAATGAAATTCCTTAAAGTTTTAATCTCTGTTATTCTTATCGCTTCTATTATGGTGGTTCCTGCACTGGCAACCGAATTTGTACCCAGTATCGAGGTCAAAGACGGTGTTAAGCTTATTGCAGTAGTAATCCACGAAGATGACTCCAATTGTGACACTGTACTGATTATCCCTTATTTGCACATTACTTATGACGATATTCTCGATGAGATCGAGCTTGAGC
>JAZNFB010000112.1:0-3071 GCA_045588895.1 Candidatus Flemingiibacterium sp. | reverse complement strand
GCGTCACTGCATATTCTGCCTCTTCTATAGTAGCAAGCACCTGCTGCCATTTATCGGGCGTAGGCTCGCGTGACTTTTCGCATGAAGCAGCACCGGGATGTACCGTTTTCGGAACTGCCCACAGCGTTGGACGCCGTATCTCACCCGTCGCGCCGTAAACGCCCACCTGCATCACTCCGCGCTCACTCAGAACCTCCCATGGAATCTCACATTTTCCATTGGTAATCTGCATTTCGCGTTCAATCTCACCGAGTCTGAAAACCGCGACCTTAGCCGTGTAAGCATCCCACGATTCGTCAAATATAAACTCGGCAAAATGAGCCTTGACGGAACCTGCAACAAGCACCTCATCCTCTGTGAGTGTTATCGAAGCTCCCCTCACTTCATATTTCATTTTTATAAACCTCCGTAATTTATTAAAATTTCCGCGCAAACGCCATTTTTCCATCACGTCACACCATATACACCGTCTCCTTTAAATATATTGCTCGCCGCACATTTAGCATATCACAGTAAAACCGCCAACGCACGCTGGGAGGTGTCATTTCCCACCGTCCGAATCACGTTTTTTCGTGTAAAATCATGTGCATAAATGGTGAAGCTTCCCGCAACCGAAAAAAAGAAGCCGCCATAATGACAGCTTCCCAAAAAATCAAAGCATTAATATTATTTCATCGCCTTAAGCGCAGACCAAGCGCCGTCAGCATAAAAGCGGTGACCGCCGTCTCCGATAACGTGGGCAATACGATCCGGCACACCTGCAGCGGCGTAAAACTCCTTCGCCTTGTCAACCATCTCTTTCGCCTCTTTAATCGGAAAAATTGGATCTTGTGAACCGCTGACAACAACCATTTTTCTCGGCGCAGAGATCATTAAAAGCTCGGACATATCAAAGTAGTTAAGTATACCCGGAACATAGTTGCAAACGCAGTGTCTCATTGCACCGATTGATGCCGCAAAGGAAGATACCGCACAAGACGGCACACCTCCCGCAAGACGCTCATCAAGCGCAGTTACATAAACGGTTGCAGTGCCGCCGCCCGAATTACCGAGCGCATATATCTCGTCAGCACGAATATACTCCGAAAAATCCGAAAGCAAGAGGTCAATACAGCGTGAAATGTCCCAGACACGCTCGCCGATTGTTGTTCTGCCGATAAGTAAATTTGTAAGTCCCGGCTCTGTACATTTCGGTCCGGTTTCCGTACCGCCGCATTCACCGAAATTACGCTGTTCAAGTGCAATAGCAATATATCCCTCTTTAACGGCACGAATACAGAAATCACGGTCGCCGTCAACAACCTCATCCTCAAATTTAACTCTGCCAAGGCTTATGTGCATACCCTTGCTGTGTCCCTGAAGACAGATAACAGCCGGAAGCTTGCCGGAAGTGCCGTTTGGAATGAGCATATGACAAGGAACGAAATATCCCGGCTCACTTTGAAATTTAAAGCGTATCTCACGAAAATCCGCTTCTTTTCTGTCATATTCGATTTCGATACACTTCTCTGCCGGTATCATCCTGTCAAGCCCGAGAAGCTCACGAAGTTTTGCCTTTGCACGTGCCTGCCAATCTGCGAGGGACTCATTACCGTCCCATTTCATGGATGGCTTTGCCGCCGCAACAATATTTATTATATTCTCATATCCGGTCATAATCCAACCTCCGTTTTTTTATTTTATTTTAACAGCAATAATTACGATTGTCAACCAATACGGCAAAACAAGCCCGAAAATGAAAAAAAGCTCACAAATACCTCGGAAAAAAGCAACCATATCGCCAAATTTTTCCCAAATAAATATAGACAAACGAAAAAAAACGTGGTATAATATATTATTGATACTAAAATAGGGGGATAATACCCATTATGAAAGTCAGCGTATTACCTCTCGGCGAGATGCGAACCAACTGTATTATCGTCTCGGACGAGGAAACGGGGATCGGCGCCGTGATCGATCCGGGCGGCCGTGACTCCGAAAAAAAGATAGTGACACTCTGTGAAACAAACGGAGTAAAAATCAAATATATACTTTTAACTCATGCACATTTCGATCATATGCTTTCTCTTGAAGCACTCCGTCGTGAAACCGGCGCACCTCTTGCACTTCATAAATACGATGCGGATGCGCTGTCAGACCCGAGCCTCACATATATGGCGCAGTTTGGAGGAGTCAGTGAGGGCTGTGCTCCGGCAGAAATTCTTTTTGATGACAATGATACCCTGACGCTCGGTAATCTCACTCTGACCGTGCTTCACACTCCGGGACATACAGCAGGCTCGGTCTGTTATATGGCAGACGGCGTTATCGTTACGGGTGACACTCTCTTTCACAGCGGTATCGGCAGATGTGACCTTTACGGTGGAGACGACCGTGCAATGGAGCAATCCCTGCGACGTCTCGCTTCCCTTTCCGGCGACTACAAGCTCTACCCCGGTCACGGCTCAACGACCACACTCGAGCGTGAACGCTTATCAAACGTATATTTAAAACATCTATCCTGAAACGAAAGGACAATATAAACATGGATTACAATTATTTGGCAGAGCTTCTTTATCCGAACATCAAAACTCTCCCCGAGGATATGGAAGCACGTTACCCACGCCGCGAGCTTCCGGAGGGCGCAAAGGTTACAAGATTCGCACCAAGCCCGACAGGATTTGTTCACTTCGGCGGACTTTTCCCATCAACAGTCGGTGAGCGTCTCGCACATCAGAGCGGCGGCGTATTCTATCTGCGAATTGAAGATACCGACGCAAAGCGCGAGGTTGAGGGTGCGGCAGAGGGACTTATAAAAACTCTCGCACCCTACGGTATCAACTTCGACGAGGGCGCAATACTGGATGAGAACGGTAACATTTCCGATCAGGGCATATACGGCCCTTATAAGCAAAGTCAGCGTGCAGAGATATATCAGACCTTTGCAAAGCAGCTTGTCCGCGAGGGTAAAGCATATCCCTGCTTCACAACCGAGGAGGAGCTTGACGAGCTTGCACAGGTAAACAAAAAAGAAGAACTCAAAAATACAGACTGGCAGCCAGAGGCAGAGGCAAAACGTGCCGAAATGCTTG
>JAZNFB010000111.1:0-4538 GCA_045588895.1 Candidatus Flemingiibacterium sp. | reverse complement strand
GGGGTCGCCGATATGCTTTACAGTGCCGTCATTTTCGAAAATAATCGAGCCATCACAGCAAAGCGCACCAAGCTTGATAAGACGACGCATATCACTGCTGTTATCGTCGCTTATATCCTCAAGAATATTACCGTCGGCAAGCCAGCCCTTTATGAGTGTCATGCGGTTCTGCGTGAGCGTACCGGTCTTATCCGAGCAAATTACAGATGCACTGCCGAGCGTTTCAACTGCAGGCAGACGGCGGATGATGGCGTTACGCTTAACCATGCGTTGAACACCGATTGAAAGCACGACTGTAACGATTGCCGGAAGTCCCTCGGGAATAGCCGAAACCGCAAGCGAAACTGCGGTCATGAACATATCCATCGGATGCAGTTCGTTAAGAATACCGATAACAAAAATAACCGCACACGCACCGAGTGCCACAAAACCAAGATACTTACCGAGCTGTGCAAGCTTTCTCTGAAGCGGTGTCTGACCGTCGCTTTCGCCCTCAAGAAGTCCGGCAATTTTACCCATTTCGGTGTTCATGCCCGTGCCGGTGACAATCGCCTTACCTGCACCGTACGAAACCGAACAGCCGGAATATATCATGTTCTTGCGGTCACCGAGAGGCGAATCCTCAGCAACGACTGCGCTTGCATCCTTTTCGGACGGAACAGATTCACCGGTCAACGCAGATTCCTCGCTTTTAAGGGATGATGAAGAAATGAGACGTGCATCCGCAGGAACAAAATCGCCTGCTTCTATTTTAATGATATCACCGGGAACAAGCTCTGCGGCATCGATAATTTCTTCTTTACCGCCGCGAATAACTCTCGCATGAGGTGCAGACAAATTCTGCAAAGCCTCAAGAGATTTCTCCGCCTTTGATTCCTGAACCACACCCATAACGGCATTCAGTACAACAATTAGAAGTATCAGTGCCGGCTCAAAAAATTCCTTCGGATTTTGTTCAATACAAGCAATAACAAAAGAGACAATCGCCGCTGCGATAAGTATCAGGATCATAACGTCCTTAAACTGTTCGAAGAAGCGCTGAAGTATGGTCTTTTTCTTTTTTTCGCGAAGCTTATTTTTTCCGTACTTTTCGAGTAAAGCCGACGCTTCGGCATCACTTAAACCGTTATCGGAGCTTCCAAGCGACTTTATAAGCTCGGAAAGCTCTGTGGAATGTGGTAACATCTGAAGTCCTCCTTAAAATTTGATAAAAACATTATATCTGATATATAAGCCATTTTCAAGTATACTATTCATTATTTAACAATATTTTTTACCTTTATTCGCAAGTAGTTAATATACCGCGTCATGCAGTCACGCGATTGTATGAGCATTAAAGAAAACAGTCCCTCGATTTGAAGGACTGTAATATCACTTATTTAGCGGCTTCGCTCTTTTCAATTGCCGCGATCATGTCAACACGTGCCTGATGACGTCCGCCCTCAAACTCGGTGTTTATAAAGATATCGGCAAGCTCAAGTCCGAGACCGATGCCAACAACTCTGCCACCAAGACAAAGCACATTCGAATCGTTGTGCATACGTGTATACTTCACCGAAAAAGCGTCGGAAGCACACGCTGCACGGATTCCGCGATGCTTATTCGCCGCAATGGACATACCGATTCCGGTGCCGCAAACGAGTATGCCGCGGTAACATTCGCCCGACTGAATCGACTGACAGAGCACCTTTGCATAGTCGGGATAGTTTACGCTTGCGCTTGAATAGCAGCCGAAATCCTTATAGGCGATTCCCTTTTCCTTGAGCTGTTCGATAATTGCGTTTTTAAGCTCATATCCGCCATGGTCACAGGCGATTGCAAGAATTTTTTCCATATTTCTTTCTCCTCAAAAATATTATTACAAAATTTATTTAAGTGTACCGAGCTTTTCTTTAAGTTCACGCTCGGCTTGCGATGCACGAAGATAATGCGCCGATAATTCCCTGTCCGTTTTTGCTTCTCCAAGTGAAAGAAGCTCATTTGCGATAAGCGCCACGGAAAGTGCGTTCTGCGGTATAAGCAACGGTGACGTTTCAGTAACGGTAACTTCACTGCCTGCAAAATATCCGCGCGCAAGGTCGTACCCGTCGCCGCATAGACGAATATTCAGAGCACCCATTTCGATAAGGCGCGCCTTCAGTTCATCAAGCGGAAGAAGCATATCCTCGGTCAAACGCTTGCCATCCTTGAAAACAGCGGTATAAACCTGGTTTCTTCGCGCATCCATAACGGGCACGACATAACCGTCAAACCCATCAAGATTTTTTGCAAGGGATGCAAGTGTAGACACACCGACACACGGCTTCCCCGTATTAAAAGCAAGCCCCTTTATAAGCGACACGCCAATGCGCACACCGGTAAATGAACCGGGACCCTCACTGACGGTAAAAGCATCAATATCACTGACGCTGACAGCCGCCTTGGAAAGCATATTTTCTATCATCGGAAGCATGGTTTCGCTGTGTGTTAAAAGACCGTTTTCGGTGTAAAGCGCAAGCATACGTCCGTCCTTTAAAAGCGCACACGTCGCAGTATTTGCGCTTGTATCAATTGCTAAGATCAACATTTTAATTACCAAAAATCTCCGCAGTTATTTTTCGCTCGTCATCGCTGAGCTTTTCAATATTGACATGAACATATCTATCAGGAAGCGCAAACGGGATGTTCTCACTCCACTCGGTGATGATTATGCCACGCCCGAAATAATCGTAAAATCCGATTGAATCGAGCGCATCCTCATCCTCAATACGGTACATATCAAAATGAAACAGAGGTGTAACTCCCTCATATTCATTAACAATAGTATACGTCGGCGAGCAAACATCAGCATCCGGTACAATAACAGATGCAAAGCCACGTGTAAAGGCGGTTTTACCTGCACCGAGATCTCCGTAAAGCGCCACAAAGCTCTCCTTGTTTTCGAGAACATATCTCGCAATTTCTGCGCCGACAAGCTCTGTCTCATCAGCGCAGTGTGTTATTTTTTCAAGAAATTTCATTAAAACAGACCGGTTATCTTACCGTCATCATCGACGTCGATATTATATGCCGCAGGAGTTTTGGGAAGGCCGGGCATCGTGAGTATCGTACCTGTGAGAGCGACGATAAATTCAGCGCCTGCCGAGAGTCTAACTTCACGAACAGTAAGCGTAAATCCCTTTGGACGACCAAGTTTTGCCGGATCATCGGAGAGTGAATACTGTGTTTTTGCCATACATACAGGAAAACGTGCATACTTCTCATCAAGTGCAAGAATTTCCGAAAGCTGCTTTTCTGCCCCTGCCTCGTAAACCACATTGTCCGCACCGTAAATTTCACGTGCAACAGTCGCGATCTTATCCTTGATAGACATTTCATCCGGATAGAGCACCTTAAAGCTCGAAGCCTTTTCGCAAGCCGCAACAACCTTGTTCGCAAGCTCGACTCCGCCTTCACCGCCCTTTGCAAACACCTCGGAAAGTGCCAGCTCTGCGCCTCTTGCCTCACAAGCCTTGCGTATAAAATCAAGCTCGGCATCGGTGTCTGTGTCAAAACGGTTAAGCGCAACAACTACTGGAACGCCATATTTTGTTAAGTTATCGATATGTGCTTCGAGGTTGACGATACCCTTTTCGAGAGCCGGAATGTTTTCATTTTTAAGCTCAGTCTTGGGCACACCGCCGTTATATTTGAGCGCACGGACGGTCGCAACGAGAACTATAGCACTCGGCGCAAGTCCTGCTTTACGGCACTTGATATCAAGGAACTTTTCTGCGCCAAGGTCAGCACCGAAGCCTGCCTCGGTAATGCAGTAATCAGCGAGCTTAAGAGCAAGCTTTGTTGCACGTACAGAGTTGCATCCGTGTGCGATGTTTGCAAACGGACCGCCGTGGATGATGGCAGGAGTATTTTCAAGGGTCTGAACGAGATTCGGCTTGATTGCATCCTTGAGAAGCGCAGTCATCGAGCCTTCTGCTTTAATATCACGTGCGTATACGGGCGAGCCGTCATATTTATATGCAACGAGAATGTTACCAAGACGCTTCTTTAAGTCAGAAATGGACTCTGCAAGGCACAGTATAGCCATAACTTCGGAAGCAACGGTGATCTGGAAGTGATCCTCGCGAACAACGCCCGAGAGCTTACCGCCCATACCGATAACGCAGTTGCGAAGTGCACGGTCATTGGTGTCTGTACAGCGAATAATAACAACACGTCTCGGGTCAATACCAAGCTCATTACCCTGCTGGAGATGGTTGTCAAGTATTGCGCAAAGGAGATTATTTGCCGCAGTGATTGCGTGGAAGTCACCGGTGAAATGGAGATTGATATCCTCCATCGGCACAACCTGCGCATAACCGCCACCTGCTGCACCGCCCTTAACACCGAAAACCGGGCCGAGAGAGGGCTCTCGAAGTGCGATAACTGCGTTTTTACCAATCTTCTCCATTGCCATGCCGAGTCCGACAGTGGTTGTTGTCTTACCTTCGCCAGCCGGGGTCGGGTTGATGGCGGTAACGAGAATCAGCTTGCCGTTCGGTTTGTCTTCGGTGCGCTTG
>JAZNFB010000110.1:0-3779 GCA_045588895.1 Candidatus Flemingiibacterium sp. | reverse complement strand
CGAGACGCTTGAGGACCTCGCAAAAAACAAGTTCCCGTCACTATTTTCAGCTTCCTCCAATAAGGATACAACCGTTCAGGTGAAGCCGCCTGTGCCGGTCGTTTCAGACAGAATCGTTTACATCACATTCGAGGATTCGCCGGGCGAATATACGGCGGATATACTTGCTGTATTGAAAAGTTACGGTGCCGTAGCTACCTTTTTCGTCGTTGGTGAGCAGGCACTTACAAACGGTGCGCTTATATCGCAGATTGCCGCCGGCGGTCACACGCTTGCACTGCAGTCCATGTCTGTGAACGATACCGCAAATGACACCGTGACGCTGCTTTCCGATATTGAGGCAGAGAATGAGCTTTTGTATACGCTCATAAAGCAAAAGTCACGCATACGCAAGGCTCCTGTTACCGATCAGACCGATACTGAGCTTTATACCTCGCTTGAAGCCGAGGGATATTACCTTTGGAGCGCGAATGTTACAATCCCTGCCAACACACGCTCTGCCAGGGCCGCTTCCGATATAGCGATAGACGGTATACTCAAAAATGAAACCGTGGTGCTCTCATTTGAGGAGGGAGCGTACACGGCGACGGCACTTAAAACGGTGCTTGAATTTATAAAACAGAACAGTGACGCCTGTGTTTTGCGTGTCGTTTCCCCGATATTCCGGGAGGACGGCGCGGCAGGAAACTGAAATGATACAAGAATTGGAGGAATTTAAAATGTCCGAAAACGAAAACAAAAAGCGTATCCTTGTTGTTGAGGATGAAAGCAAAATTGCCGTTACGGTTATATACAATCTCCAGCGTGCCGGGTATGTCTGTGAGCTTGCCTGCGACGGTGAGGAAGGGCTCAAAAAGGCACTGACGGGTAACTTTGACCTCATTCTTCTCGATATAATGCTCCCGAAGATGAACGGCTTCGACGTCTGCCGTCACATCCGCGAGAAGCTTGCAACCCCGATAATTTTCGCAACCGCAAAGGCAGAGGAGATCGATAAAATCATGGGGCTTGACCTGGGCGCGGACGATTACATCACAAAGCCGTTTTCACTTAACGAGCTTATTGCGCGCATCAAGGCAAACATCCGTCGCTCGCGCAGTGAGATAGTTACAGCACAGACTGACACTGCTCCATCGACAATATCCGTGCGTGGACTTGTGATCGATCCTGCAAAATATCAGGTCACACGTGACGGTGAGCCTATAGAGCTTACAAAAAAGGAATATGAGCTTCTCTCATTCATGGCGAAAAACCAGGGCACAGTTTATTCGCGCGAACAGTTGCTTGCCGAGGTTTGGGGATATGACGGCTTCTATGGAGACACGTCAAGCGTTGATGTTACGGTCAGCCGTCTGCGCTCGAAATTAGAGGTTGATGCAGGTAAGCCCGAGTACCTTTTCACCAAGCGCGGCATGGGGTACTATATAAAATAAGCTATGTATAACAGTCTTTATTTCAAAATCATTCTGATCCTCGTTATCTTTATGGTAACGGTAATGTGCGTTATCGGAACGGTTCTTATAAACAGCGTAAACAGCTTTTATATGGACGAATTTGTAAAGCAGATGGAACAGAACCTATCCCCGGGCAGTCCTCTGACGACCGAGCTTAGAAACGCACTTTCAAGGGAAGATTTTTCCGCGGAACAGCTAAAAATATTAAACACTTACCGCGGCGTTCTCGGTATTGACGATTACCGCAATTTTTATATTCTCGATATGGACGGAAAATTTCTCGAGGGCTCAGATTCAGAGCTTGGACGTACCCTCCAAAAATCCGCAAATCTTATCGCCGCAATGCGAGGTGACCCCGACAACACACAGCCGCTCGGTGCTGATTTTGCCGACTATGCGTTGAATCTCGAAAGCGATGAAGGCGGCGAATGTATCATTTACGTGCGCGATTCGATGGAGGAGATGCAGCAGTTCACGTGGATTCTTTTTTCCATCATACTGCAGGCGCTCATGTTCGGTCTTATTTTTGCGATAATACTTGCGTTTTTCCTTTCGAAAGCAATCACCTCGCCGATTCAGAATCTCACCAAGGGTGCAAAGTTGGTTGCCGCAGGTGAATTTTCACATGAGCTTGACATTCAGTCAAACGACGAGATCGGCAAGCTGACAGACACCTTCAATCACATGAAGGAAACCCTCAAAAACACGCTCGAGGAGGTTTCGGGAGAACACCGCAAGCTTGAAACGGTGTTTACCTATCTTCACGATGGCGTTATTGCGTTCACAGAGGACGGCAAGGTCATGCACATCAACGAAAGCGTTAAGGAGCTTCTTGGCTCAAAATATGACGAGAACTTCACCTTCTCGCGGTTTATCGAGCTTTTCGGAATCGATTACAATCCGCATTTCGACGTTGAGTATGTCGAGCGTGAAGCAGAAGGGAACGGTTACAATTTCAGTGATGTCATGTTCAACAAAAAGGTGCTCGACGTGAACTTCGGTAACATCAACTATATGGCAGACAACACCGAGCACAACGGCGTTCTCGCGGTCATTCACGATGAGACGGGACGTTACGAGCTTGACAAGTCGCGCCGTGAGTTCGTTGCAAATGTTTCGCATGAGATGAGAACTCCGCTGACGAGCATTAAGCTTGCCTGCGAATCGATACTTTCCGATCCCGAGATGGAAGCGGATATGCAGAAGACCTTCCTCGGAATGGCGGTTGACGAATGTGACCGAATGACACATATCGTTTCCGACCTGCTCGTGCTTTCGCGTCTTGACAACAAGCGTACGCAGTGGAGCATCACAAGCTTTGATCCCCGTGCCGCGCTGTCACACATTTGTGATGTTATGCGTGTTGACGCGGATGCACATTCACACAGGCTTACATTCAAGGCGCCGTCCTCGCTGCCCGAAATAAGTGCGGACAAGGAGCGGATTGAGCAGGTTGTGATCAATATTATTTCCAATGCGATAAAATACACACCCGACGGCGGTGAAATTACGGTTTCTGCCGGAAAAACGCGGGACGGAATCGAAATTCACGTCAGAGACACGGGTGTTGGCATACCGGCGGATGATCTGCCGCATATCTTCGAGCGTTTTTACCGGGTTGAAAAGGCACGCACCAGCGAAACGGGCGGCACGGGACTCGGACTTGCAATTGCCAAGGAGATCGTTGAGGCTCACGGCGGCGAGATCGCTATTGAAAGTGAGCAGGGGGTTGGCTCGGTGGTTATTATTCGTCTGCCGCTTGAGACGAAGCTTAAGGGTGTTGAGTGAGAGGCATTGCCCTCCTCAGTCTCGCAAGCTCGACAGCTCCCCCCAGGGGAAGCCTTAAAGTAACTTAGAGCCGCAAAACATCGTTTCACCAAAGCACATCGTTCCTGCGCTCCGACTAACATAAAGCCTTCCCTTGGGGAGAGGTGGAAAAGATTACTTTGCAACTTTACGGATGGGGGAAAAGCCTCGCCCTTTGGGAGAGGTGGCGAACAAAGTGAGCCGGAGAGGGCAACTTTACGGATGAGGGAAAACACCGCACTCCACAATTCAGAAAAGGTGAAGAACACATGGATACAAAAACAAAGAAATGTCGTATAAACCGCATAATCGAGATGGTTAAGACGATTGTGCTGACCCTTCTTCTTGTCAGCCTTATCGCGCTTGTTGCCGTTTATATTGTCAGAACGCGCGTTTACGAGAGCGTTACGGCAAAAACGGGACTCGGCTCGGATTTTGATAAGCTGTGGAGCGTTCAAAGCGGCACTTCTCCCGAAGGACTCGATTCTGCACATCTGCTGCCTGAGTTTGTCGGCTATA
>JAZNFB010000109.1:0-4264 GCA_045588895.1 Candidatus Flemingiibacterium sp. | reverse complement strand
TAACTTAAAATTCTAACTATAATATTTTACCCTTTTTTTCAGAAAAAATCAAGTAATATATGCAAAATATAGCGCGAAAAATGATTTTTTTACATGATTTTCCGTGCGCAGGAGGAAAAACACACAGTATTGGGATGTGCTTGCAAGTTTTCTCGGCGAAATGTACTGTAAATCAAAAAATATGATTGATTTATCGGTGAAAATGTGATACAATCATAAAGAGAAGTGTCTCGCGTGAGAGCTTCCGTTTAACGAAAATCTATATCCGAAAAAAGGAGAATTACTATTATGGCAAACAACAGATACGTTGGCGATTATCCGGTTATCGGTATCCGTCCCATAGTTGACGGCCGTCGCGGACCCCAGATGATGCGTGAGTCCCTTGAGCCCCTCGTATGGGCAATGGCTGAGGCTGCAAAGAAGCTTTTTGAGGAAAATCTTTTCTACTCCAACGGTGAGCCCGTTAAGGTAGTTATGGCTGACACCTGTATCGGTCGCGTTCCCGAGACTGCCGCTTGTGCTGACAAGTTCAAGAAGGAAGGCGTTTCCATTACTCTTTCCGTAACTCCCTGCTGGTGCTACGGCTCTGAGACTATGGATATGGATCCTCACACCATCAAGGGTGTTTGGGGCTTTAACGGAACCGAGCGTCCCGGCGCAGTATATCTTGCTGCGGTTCTTGCAGGTCATGCACAGAAGGGACTTCCCGCATTCGGTATTTACGGTCATGAGGTTCAGGATCGTGACCAGGTTACAGAGATGCCCGAGGATGTAAAGGAAAAGCTTCTGCGTTTCGGACGTTCGGCCGTTGCCGTTGCAACCATGAGAGGCAAGAGCTATCTCCAGATCGGTTCGCAGTGTATGGGTATTGCCGGCTCGATCATGGATCAGGATATGATCGAAGATTACTTCGGTATGCGTGTTGAGTCTGTTGACGAGGTTGAAATCCTCCGCCGAATGGAAGAGGGCATTTACAACGAAGAGGAATATCAGAAGGCTCTTGCGTGGACAAAGGAACACTGCAAGGAGGGTCGTGACGACAATCCCGAGGAGGTTGAATTCCTTGGCGAAAAGGTTCGCATTAAGTTCACTCCCGAGGAAAAGGAAAAGCAGTGGGAATTTACTGTTAAGATGTACTGCATAATCAAGGATCTCATGGCAGGCAACCCGAATCTTCCCGATGCGTTTGTTGAGGAAAAGGTTGGTCATAACGCTATTGCCGGCGGCTTCCAGGGTCAGCGTCAGTGGACCGACCATTGGCCGAACTGTGACTATCCCGAGGCACTTCTTTCCTCCACCTTCGACTATGAGGGCGCACGTGAGCCTTACACTCTCGCAACCGAAAATGATATCCTCAACGGAATGGGTATGCTGATGATGCGTCTGCTCACACACCGTGCACAGATTTTCGCCGATGTCCGTACATATTGGTCAGAAGAGGCAACAAAGCGTGTTACCGGCTACACACTCGAGGGTAAGGCTGCCGAATCTCACGGTATCATTCACCTTCTCAATTCCGGTGCTGCTTGCCTTGACGCTTCGGGCGTATGCACAGATGAAAACGGAAACGCTACCATGAAGAAGTGGTGGGAGGTTACCGACGAGGACATCAAGAAGATGACAGATGCAACCGTTTGGTGTGAGGCAGGTCAGGACAACTTCCGCGGAGGCGGCTTCTCCAGCCATTTCACAACCAAGTCTGAAATGCCCTGCACGATGATCCGTCTTAATCTCGTTAAGGGACTCGGACCGGTGCTTCAGATTGCCGAGGGCTGGTCTGTAAACCTTCCCGATGAGGTTTCCGATACGCTGATGGAGCGTACTAACCCGACATGGCCTTGCACATGGTTTGCGCCTCGCTGTGACGGCAAGGATGGCTCTGCATTCAAGACCGCATATGAGGTTATGATGAACTGGGGCGCTAACCACGGTGCTATTTCTTACGGTCACATCGGTGCAGATCTTATCACAATGTGCTCGATGCTTCGTATTCCCGTATGTATGCACAACGTACCCGAGGAGCAGATCTACCGTCCTGCGGCTTGGAATGCTTTCGGTATGGACAAGGAAGGTCAGGATTACAGAGCTTGTGCTACCTACGGTCCGCTTTACAAGAAATAAGATACATATAAACAAAAAGGACTGTCTCTCAAAAGGAGGCAGTTCTTTCTTTTTGTCACAGGATTTATTATCCCCGATAATACCCGGCACGCATACAGCGCTTGCACAGCTCATCGTTACATTTATGCGCTGTGAAGCCGTCGTATATGGCTTTTGCACGGGCAGACGCAAGTATCTCATCAAGTGTTTGCGAAAAGAGATTGCCGATCGGAATATCGCCATTGTGATCGAGACAGCAGGGAACAACCGTGCCGTCGCAAAGAACGCCGATCTGATCACGCAAGCCGTAACAGAAGCCATCCTCGCTTATAATGTCACTCTGCAAATCGGGCCAATCGAATTTGTCGCCCCATTCGAGAAATACATGGTCGTAAATGCGTTCGCCCGAGCGTGTTTTTGTCCATTCACCGGAAAAGGCTTTACGCATTGAAGCGAGGATCGTGTCATTTTTTTTATTTAATGCGCCGTCCGCTCTGCCGTCTAAATTCCAAAGGCGCAGGACTGTAATGATACCCGAGTCAGCGGCTTTTTTTGCGAAATCGAGACAGCATTCTATATATTCGTCAAACCACATCCCCGGCGGATTTGCCTCGAATGCGTGCAGGGAGATATTGATTTTGTACGGTTTTGCGGCGACGATCGAATCTCCGCGGCTTTGTAACAATGTACCGTTTGTGGTGATGATCGACTTGAAGCCGAGTGCTGATGCGATGCTTATGAATTTTGAAAGCAACGGATGTGCTGTCGGTTCACCCATGAGGTGGTAATAAAGATATTCTGCCCAAGGCTTCAGGCGGCTTGCGAGCGTTACAAATTCGTCCTCGGTGAGGGTATGTGCAGGTCGTGTTGTTCCGGGGCAGAACGCACAGCTTAAATTGCAGATGTTAGTTATTTCAAGATATGCTTTTTTGTGATTTGACATTGTGACACTTTATGAGGTTTTCACTCGATGCCTGCAAGCACTTGCTCACAGATCTGCTTCATGCCAAGCTCGGTAGGGTGACCGTTCAGCTTGTCGATGCCGGAGAGCGATATGTAAACGAAACCGTAACGCTCACAAACACTTCTCATTGCATCAGTGAGCTCGCTTTTGATATCACAGTTTGCGATGAACACGATTTTTGTATCGGTGAGCGTTACCGAGAGCTGTTCTGCAAAATGTGCGATGGCGGGAAGCACGCAGTAAAGGTCATTTTCTTCTATTCCGTCATATTTAAATTCACCGAGCGGTGCGCCCGACCAGCTGTCGTTAGTGCCGCCGAAAACGAAAAGTGTATCAATCTTATTGTTTTCAAAGAAGCCCTCGCCTTTGAGCTTTCTGAATCTGTATATAAATGATGAACTGCTTGAACAGTCCGCATTATTATATCCGGTGTAACCGATGGTTGAACCGGACCAGCTGTTATTTTGCACAAGCGTTGAGTTTGTAGCCCTAAGCAGTCTGCCCCACCAGCTTTTATCTGCGCTCGAAACATCCGGCTCCTTTTCACGGTGTCCCGAATAGTAAACGGCGTAACCCTCGGGGATACATCCCTCATAGGTTGAATAGCTGTCTCCGAATATCATGACGGTTTTATGCTTCATTTTGCTCACCTCAAATTAAAATTTTTATTCTTTGCACAAATCTTGCTTGATCTTTCGCTTTTGTTCCATTATATCACATTCCCTATTACTTTTCAACCCTATAATAAAAAATGCTTCTCGCAAAACGGGCGAAAAGCAACCTTACTTCATCACTATTCACTATTACTTATTACCTTGCCAAAAAAATCCCGTCAAGTTAGTGAAAAGTGATGAGTGAAAAAGTAAAAAGCCCACGCAGATCGCGCGGGTTTCTTTGGCTGGGGATGAGGGATTTGAACCCCCACAAACAGAGTCAGAGTCTGTCGTGCTGCCATTACACAAATCCCCAATGGATTTATTCAACGGACAATATTATACCACACTAAGTCTCGCTTGTCAATAGGTTTTTTGAAAAAAATCAAGTTTTTCTTCATGTAAATTTTTCCGAGTGAATTTCCGAAGCAAATTCCACTGTGGAATTTGAAGTAGAATTTACATTGGGGAAGAAAATGAGGTAGAATTAAGTTTGGAAAAATGACGCCCCAAACAGTGAATAATGAAAAGAAAAACAAACACATGA
>JAZNFB010000108.1:0-3225 GCA_045588895.1 Candidatus Flemingiibacterium sp. | reverse complement strand
AACGCCTGAAGAAATGGAGCTTGCAAGTCTGAAAAACCTTGAATACGTATTTTCTCCCGATGTGAAAGCAAAATTTTCGGCTTTTTTTGACTGTGCACAAACGGCATATAATGCGCTTTACGCCGCCAAAGAAAGTTTGACAGCCGAAATGAAAGCCACCGCAAAGGCAATGGAGCAATTCCGCCTCGATGTTGGCAGGACTCCACTTGTTGAAATGGGACGGCGATACATTGAGAATATAAAAGCTGAAGCCGATGCACTTTGTAAATAATAGGAGGTACCACAATGAATGCAAAAGACAATCCTGTCAGAGAATTTTTGAACACCGTCATTCCTGATGATGCGTTATGCACAATAAACGAACGATACGCTTTAACTCTGAAGCTCGGAAGCACTTTTTTTGATTCACTTAATGCATCACTGTTAAAGCGGGCTGAAAGTGGCGACGGTGAGGCACGAGCACTGGCTGAAAGGGTTGGTTTGCTGCATGAATGACAAACAAAGGAAGTTTGCTGAGGTGTACGCCGGCAATCCGAACGCAACGGAGGCAGCAAAGGCGGCAGGCTACTCCGATAAAACCGCACGAAGTCAGGGACAAAGGCTGTTGACAAATGTTGACATTCTGCAATATATCAGGGCTTTACAAGATGCGGCCGCCTCTGAACGTATTGCAAGCCTGAGCGAAACAAAAGCCTTTTGGAGTGATATAATGCATGACCCAAACGAAAAGACAACTGACCGTCTGAAAGCCTCTGAACTGCTCGCAAAGTCTTCCGGGGCGTTTGCTTCCGCTGTGGCTGTAAAATCACATAACGGAGATACCACGTTTATCGCAAACGCCGCTGATCAGGGCGAAAACGATGTCATTATCTATGTGCCGCAAATGCGAAGCGAGGAAGAATGTTCACTCCCACCTGAAGATAACTAATAAGGAGAACCTAATGAACTACAAAGAAATATGCGAAATTGCAAAAAATGAAGGTTTAATGCCCGACTGCAACGCTTCATCGGAAAGCATTGACCGATTGAAAGAAACAGAATTAGTATGTTTACGCTGTTATTCTGCATTACCTGAAGATGCTGAATATATCGGTTCATACCTATATTACCAATCCGAACAACCAGGAGATGCGAAATATTGGGATGCTGTTTGTGCTGTGACAAAAGACGGTAAGGCCGTGATAGGTGTATCACACGAGCTTATGAGGTGCGGTTCAAAAGAATTTATACAGATAGTTTTCCTTCACGAACTGGCACACCTGACAGAGATAGAGCACAATGAAAAATTTATGGACCGTTTTAACGAGCTTGAATATGAATACTTTATGAGAAATCGCAGAGCAGACGGAGCGAGACAGTACAAACTAACAAAAAAGGTGTATAAATGGTAATGCCATATACAGCCATTTACAGTTGTTTTGAGCGACTTTAATTTTATGTTATTGTTTGCCCACTCAAATAATTTTCTCGCATTCTCGGTCGTTTTGTGAGATTTTGAGCGCATAGTAAGCCCAATTTCTATATAATTAGTTTTCCTAATGACACGAAAATCAACAACAAAGCCACGCCGTTATGTTTGCTAACGACATCGTATTGACAACAACAAGAAAATATGATATAATTACTGTGTTTAAGAATATTCAAATGATAAATTGAGAGGAATAATTGCTATGGCAGTAACAAACATCGTTGAGGCTGGCGACTATAAAGGATATATCGACTTCAAAAACAAAAAGAAGGGACTTTACATATACGGGACATTCGGTCTTGGCAAAAAGACCTTCATCAATAAGGAAACTGTAGACTATTACGAGGTAGTCGGCGAGGAAGAATACAGGAGCTTCGGCAGTGGCGTAGCCCGTGGTATTGCAGGTGCCGCTCTTTTCGGAGGAGTCGGCGCGATAGCAGGTGCCGCTTCCGGCAAGAAGAAGGGCACACACCTTGTATCTATCGTGTTTAAAGACAAGACGAAATGCTTGTGTACGCTCGACGATGATATGTTCAAGAACCTAATCACCGTTTTATATTGACAAAAAGCAAACACAAGACAGGTCATTTCTATATGATGTCCTGCCTTGTGTTTTTTAGTTACGATTACAAAATTGGTTACGGTTACGCCGGATTTTCCGTGGACTGTCCAATGGACAGTCCAACGGACAGTCCGCAGGACAAAGTAAACAGCAGAACTTCATATCAAAGTGAAGCCCTGCTGTTTTGTTTCTCGCAGTCTTTATTTTCTTATAAGCTCATGCCCTGAATAGCGTTCTCATACATAAAGCCTTTGAGTGCATCCGCCTCGCCGGTGTTGTAATAATCAAGCAGCAGCGTATTGAACTGTTCCATGTGCTTATCGGCAATGGTGAGTATGCCCACACCTGCACTGACCATAATCTTATTTGCCAGTGTGAGGCTCGTTCTTTTGTTGCCGTCCCAGAACAATTGCCCTCTTGCCCCCCATACAAACGCTTCAAGCGCTTTTTGGGTTGGAGTGGTATCTTTACCCATAATTTCATTCAATGCCGCCTCTGACTCATCGTATGACGGAACGGGCGGCTCGTAATCCGTTCCCGAGATACCAACACGCCCGGTACGGAGTTTCCCCCACACAAGAGCCTCATTTCGTGCAATGAACTCATTAAGCTTGCACATATACGAGAGGGACACCGGCTCGTCAATGGTTGAAATCAGATATCGCCATGCATCACGCATATTGAGAATCGCTTGTATATCGTCAAGCTGTACGCCCGGCACGTTCACACCATTGAGGATAGTTTTCGTCTGTGGGAACGTCACAGCACGGTTTTCCATTCGCATACCGCAGTAGACGTTTTCGTCCCACAGCTTTTTAGCAAGAAATATGCTCTGCTCTGATGTGAGGTGGTATTTATCTGTGTAGGTCATTGGTCGCCTCCATCGGATGAAGCTATATCCGCCTCGATTAAATCTACAATCAAAGCCGTTAAACTGCTTTTACCCCTGCGTTCTGCATGAGCTCTGTATCGTTCTTTATCCCCGAGAGGGAGATTTAAGGTCAGTTTGTCGCGTTTTTCCTTCATGTAGCGCATTGTGCGTTCTTTAGATTTTTCGTTGTATGCCATTATTACACCTGCCTATAACTTTATTATAGCTTTATTATATCATAATATGCTATAGCCGTCTATATGCATATTACACAAAAACACGGCTATATGTTTGTGCAATGTTTTTCGCCTTTTACTATTGACA
>JAZNFB010000107.1:0-2151 GCA_045588895.1 Candidatus Flemingiibacterium sp. | reverse complement strand
TTTAACACAAATATATATAAAATCAGCTTGAAAAGGAGAGATTTTATGAAATCAATAGTTGCGATTTTTACCGCAATCATCACCTTCATCAGCGGAGTGTGGGGAGCGGGAATTGAGTTTTTTAATCATTACAGCTTTACTGTTGACACGGCAAAGACAGGCGAAGTTCTTGTAAATCCTGCAAGCAATGTCAACATCTGGTCGATTGAAGGCAATCCCTTTGTCGGTGCAAAGGCGAGTGAGGAAAACAACATTTTTGAATTTGTTGATTACGTTCAGTTTATGCAGTGCACGGGAGGCAACGCTGACCGCGACCTGTTCAAGGACCCGTATGACAGAACCGTGCTTGACGATTACGACTTCACCGTGCTTATCGAAAATTGCCGCGGTGTGCTCGAGCTCGGAGCAAAGCCGATGCTCAAGCTCGGAAGTGTGCCTATAAAATATTCAAAGAATGCACTGGCGGGAGAGGATTTCGGCACTAACATCTATCCGCCCGATGATTATGACGTTTATTATAATTACATTGCCGCTATCGCGCAGGCACTTGTTGACGAATTCGGAGTCGAAGAGGTACTTTCCTGGCGATTCGGCGTTATGACGGAGTTTGAAAATTCACAATGGTTTATGGCTAACAGCGTAAAGCCCGAGGATGCGGCAACCGAATACTGTAAGCTCTACGACTATACCGTGCAGGCACTCATTGATGTTATCGGCGAGGATGTTTTTGTCGGTGCACACGCAATGGTTGTTACCGAGGGACATTGGGACGAGCGTATTTTTATAAACCATTGCGCAAACGGAACGAACTATAAAACAGGCGAAAAGGGAAGCAGAATCTGCTACCTTGCGGCATCCTTCTACGACTATTCTCCGGGCGAAGAAACAAGCGGAATGAATTTTGAAAAAACGATGAAGCACCTGAAAAAGGCCGCTGATAAGGCAGGGCTTGAAAACCTTATCTTCGGCGTTGACGAGGGCAGACTTCTTGTTGGTAACAGTCGTGGTACAGACGACAATCAGCTTCTTACCCGAACTGTCGGATATACTTATCAGGGAGCCTATGATGCGCGCATCTACCGCACGATGTTTGAAAACGATATCAACTATTTTTCATCGTGGGCGTTTCTCTCAAACGGATTGCTTGACGGAAATCCGACCGTCAGCTATCATGTTGCGAAGAATGCGGCAAAATTTGACGGCGCAAGGCTTGTAAAAACAAGAAAGCTCTCGCGCGCAGTACTGCCGAATATTGAGGTTGATTCCGTTTCTGCCTACAATGAAGAGACGCAGACCGTTCACATTATGGCATATAATTACAAGAATGATGTCGAATACAAGCGCAGTGCAACTCTTGGTTTCAAGGTGAAGGTTCCGCAGCTTGACGGACAGAAGGTTAAAGTGACCTCTTATGTTATCGACGATGACTGCAACTACTTTGATGAGTGGCAGGAGGACAGAGTGAAGTATAACATCACGGACGAGTGCTTCGCCTGGTCGCCTGATGACCCCGAAATTGAAAACCCGACGACGCTTCGCGCTGATTGGGCAAGGGATATTTATTTCAATGAGCTTAAAGAAAAGTATAAAGAATGCTCGAAGCTCGAGCCCGTGACCGAAGAGGTTGAGGTCGAAAACGGAAAGGTGAAGCTTGAAATCACTCTTGACCCGAACGCTGTTGTGTTCTACGAAATTACCCCGATACAGTAAATGATAAAAGCCGTCAGTTTATGCTGACGGCTTGATTATTTATATAGAGTTTACAACGGTAATTATTTTTGAAAGCAGGGATTTATCAAAATCCTCAAACTCCGAAGCTTCAATTTTTTGTCCCGTAAGGGTAACAAACCAGACTGCACCTGCGGCAAAGCGGCCGAGGTCATAGGTCAGATGATATCCGTCACGGCAAAGCGATGCACCGCCGTTCGGGTAATCAAATTCCGGCTCTCTGCGCAAGGCTTGAATCACATCTCCCGTCGGAAGTATCGGGAGACCATATTTTTCCGAAAAGAAATTCACCGCGGATTTAATCCGTGAATACATTTCCTGCTGATCGCAGTTATAATTCATAAAACCGGGGTGATCGGTGTCGGTTTCATAAGTCCAGGTCTCGTGCAGATAAATCCGTGCCGAGGGGAGCGCGCCTCTGAC
>JAZNFB010000106.1:0-4902 GCA_045588895.1 Candidatus Flemingiibacterium sp. | reverse complement strand
GACTGATACTCGGCGATTTTGCGGTACAGATCGGATGGTTTGTCCCCGAGGTGATCGTTTACATGGCATTTGTTGCGATTGCAAACTTCTCGCAATCAAGCTATGAGCTCGGTTACGCCTTCAAATTCATGCGAATACTCCTCCTGACCACAACCGCGATAGGTGGACTAATCGGATATATTCTCGGGATAGTCATAATTATAGCCCTCGCTGCCTGCAATAAAACCGTGAACGGCAAACGTCGCTATCTTTACCCGCTGATTCC
Source organism: Candidatus Flemingiibacterium sp. (assembly GCA_045588895.1). GTDB lineage: Bacteria > Bacillota > Clostridia > Oscillospirales > CAG-272 > Flemingiibacterium. The sequence goes on along the minus strand of JAZNFB010000106.1, from coordinate 4,637 downwards.
GTTTGACGGCAAGGTGTTAAAGCGTCACTTTGTCCGTGAGCGGCTTCGCACCGATAATAAAAACGGTAAATAACATCCATTATCTGATAACGGTTGTTTCCTTCATCGCCTCAGTGCAGATCTGGAAAAATGTCTTTCCTCTGTTAACAAGGAGCTCCTCGCCTGCCTCATTGTAAAGCTTAACGGGAGTATCCTCGGTTTGCTTTGTCCATGTAATCTTTTCGTATTTTCCGCCGTAGATGTAATATCCCTCGCCGCTTCCGGTTGTTGTAACATCCATGTGGAGATATGAGTCATTTGTGCTCACGGTCGGGCAGTAAAGAACGATTATGTTGTCAAACGAAACCTGCACCCCGGCAGTGTTGTCCATATGCTTGTCACCGAGGAATTGGAAGCGATAATAAACGCCCTCTGCCGCATTATATTCAAAATACGGCTGATGCGAATAGGAATATACCACCTTGAGATAGGATGCGTCTCCGCCCTCGGGCAAGCGTGTTGTATCATAGGGAACGAAATCAAGCGGAGAATCGAAATCCTCTGCAAACTCGGTGTTATATTTCTTATATTCAAGACCGGCAACGATCTTCTCCCCCGTTGTCATAAGGCTGTGCTCATATCCCATGTTGTTCATTCGCCAGCTGTCACGATAGAAGCACCTATAGGAGATAGCATTGTCGTTAACACCGTCGAGATTGTTGACACCGCGCGCCTTAATTTCGGTATATGCCTGAGTGCTTCCACCTGCGTGCATATAGATTGCGTTGTGGTTTGCGGCAAAATCGAGGTAATATTCACGTGACGAGCGCACCGAACCGACAACGGGCAGATTTTCGTAATCGGAAACAACCATCATAAGACGAGTCTGACCGCCCTCAACGATACACTCATACATGATATCAGCATAGGAAATACCCTCCTGGGGCGTTGCAACCCTGATATTGTTTATCATAATGGCAAGCGGACGGCGGTTTTCAAAGTCAACCTCTGCCTCAAGACCGGTTAACGGATTGATTATTTCGGGCTCGTTAAGGTCGGGGGCTTCTGTTGTTTCAGGCTCCGGCTCGGCTGTTGTATCCGCAGTTTCAGGCGGAAGAACGGTTTCAACGTCAAAGGGAGCATTACGGGTTGTGTCCGCCTCTGCATCATTTCCGGTTTCAGTCTCACCGCAGGATGTTATCAGAAGTTGAGCAAGAATTACAAGACAAAGTATATTTTTTATTTTATTCGATTTCATTTCGCACCTCATAAAAAGTGTATTTTTAAAAAATTATTTACCTAAATATTATACTCCAAAATACTCATATTGTCAATCATTATATGCAAATGAGGAAAATTTAAGCCGTAAATTTTAATTTTATTAATATAATTTACAATTTATATGTATAATTAACTGAAAAAATATGCTAAAATTTATGTAGTAATTACATCACATAGGAGGAACGACGATGAGCATACTCGATAAAGATAAATATATAATGTATCGCGGCAAACCGCTTGTTCGCGAAGGAAATCAGATTTGCTACGGAAATATGGATGATAAATACATCCTCTTTCTCGGAATAATGTCAACAAAAAAAGTCGGAGACAGAGAGGTCCCCGATCAGGTGCTCGTTCAGATTCAGAGCACTGAGGATAAAAAAGTTGTGAAGTTCGATATGAAAAAGGGACTTTACGATGCATTTGAATACGGAGTTATCTGGCTCGAAACAGAGCTTCGCAAAGCATAAGATAAGGCATCGGCGTGAAATACGTCGGTGCTTTTTTAAAAAAGGAGCCGTTCACGAAAACAGCTCCGATTTTTATTATTCCTCATCCGGGATAAGTGTCACCTTAGCCATGACAACATCCTTCACCGGCTTATCGCGCATATCGGTGTCAACCCCGGCAATAAGCTCAACAACACCCATACCCTCTGTAACAACTCCGAAAGCCGCATAATCACCGTCAAGGTAGGTCGAATCCTCCTCCACAATAAAGAACTGCGAGCTTGCACTGTCCTTGATCATGGAACGTGCCATTGAAACAGTGCCGCGAGTGTGGCTTAAATTATTGGTCACACCATTCGATGCAAACTCACCCTTGATGGTTTCAGGTGAACCGCCCATGCCTGTACCTGTAGGATCTCCACCCTGAATCATAAAACCTTTTATAACGCGATGAAAGGTAAGTCCGTCATAAAAGCCCTCACGAACAAGCTTTTCAAAGTTTGCAACAGTGATCGGCGCAACATCGGGATAGAGCTTAATTTTAATGATGCTGCCGTCTGCCATTTCGATTTGTACCATTTTTATATTCTCCTTTAAAATTAAATAAAATTACACATGGAACCGCTTTTTAAGCTCATGCCGTGTCCTGCGGTAAGAGAACACAAGCACCGCCAAAAAGCAAAGTATCGATACACCTGCCGCCGTAACCACAGGCCACTCAATCTCCGACCATCCGAACAGCCATAAAAGCACCGATAAAGCGCCAAGCGCCGCAATCACAAGCTGATAGATCGTAAAAGCGCGGTATCTCATTGGACGTATAGCTATCATAAGCGTCGTTGCAATTGCCGCAGCCATGATAAGAAAGGGAATCACAAAATTTACCGACCAACGGTAAAATCCCGTAAAGAAATCGATAAAAAACACAAGTCCGCCAATACAAAAGAGCTGACACAGTGCAATCGATCCGGGATTCGGAGTATGACGCAAAAGATTCATCGCACTTATCCAAACGTACATAATTGCAGCAATTGTTATGAGTGCCCACGGACTTCCTGTCGGGACAAGATGATCGATCATAAAGCTCGCCGCCGCGAAAACCACCGCCATAAAAGTGATAAGCTTTATAAGCAGCCCCCTCGTAAAACGGCTTTTTATATATGGGTAATCGAGCGAAAAATCATCGCCCGTTTTTTCCGTTTCCATATCGCAAAGCGGACATTTCGGATTATCATTTGCAAGCGTTACACCGCAGTGAGCACAGAACCTCATTTTTTCTCCTTTTGGGCTTTTCGGTCGGCTTTCTTCGCAGCTTCACTTGCCCTTTTGATCACCTTTTTCTCCGTCTTTGCCCGAAGCTTTTCTTCCTTTGACGGCTTTATTTTCACCTTCCTTGGAGGCGGTGCTGTTTCATTTGACGAAACGGTTATCGAAACGCCTTGACGGGAAAGATAGGAAAACAAAAACTGCTCCAGCGAATTGTCGTCAACCGTTGACGAAAACGAAAGCGTCAGACTGTCTCCATATGAACAGAGCGAAGTCTTTTTAACGTGAGTTTCCGAGCCGCCTATATAAGCCTCAAAGCGTTCAACCCGGTCTGCAATCACCGGCGGAAGCGTGATTTTCCCGAGATTTGAAAATGTCAGCGTGTGACGCTTTTCCGAGCTTCTGTAAAACCCTCTCATTATCAGATTTTTAAGCCATATCGGAACAAATTTCACTCCCGGTATACGCTCTATCTTAACGTGCGAGGAGATCTGACGTTCAAAATATTCACGTGTCAGGCACTCCGAAAATCGCTTTTTCACATCAGATAAAATATCATCAAACGATGCTCCGCGTTCCGGCAGAACACCAACATTCATGTGCCCGAAAAAGTTACGCAGCGTGTTCGAAGCAAACATTCCTCGAAGATTCACGGGGAGGCTTATCGTTATCGGACGCTTTGTGAAGGAACGCCTGTATGACGTATTGAAAACAGAAAAAATCAGAAGCGCAGTTATATATTCGCTGAGTGTTGCCCCCTGCTCTCTCGCAAGGTTCAAAAGATCTGACGTCGGTATGCACGCGCTTATAACGCCAAGCCTGGTTCCGTCATACTGAAATCCGCCAAGACGGTACGCTTCAGGCTCGCGCACGGCTTTTGTGTCCGCTCCGGATAAACACTGTGCACAGTTAATAACAAAGCTGTCCTCACCAAAATCTCTTGCCGCCTCATCGGATTCACGGCGTATATGCTCCTCCGGAACCTCGTTTCCGTTTATTACGTTAAAATAACAGTAAACGAGAACGCGCATAAAGCTGACAGCCCCCATACCGTCCGCAAGTGCATGATACATTTCAAGATTTATCCGCTTGTGATAATATGTGACGCGGAACAAAAATCCTCTCTCGCCTGCCTTGTAAATCGGTGCACAGGGATATGTGTGCTCAACCGTAACGATCGGACGCTCATTATTTACGTCAAAATAGTACCAAAACAGCCCTCGATTAAGCTTCAGCGAAAAGGCAGGCATTATCGCAAGTGACTTCTCAAGAGCCGACTGCAGTGCTGCCGGGTCAACCTCATCAAAAAGCACCGCAGACAGACGAAACACATTAGGCGAGCGTGTCGTTGTTATTGACGGAAAGAGCTTGGCGGTATTGTCAAGTCCGTTCCAGTATGTTTCATCTATGCCGCTGTGTGGTGAGCGATTATTCTTATATGACATAACGCAAAATTATACAGCTTTGACTGTGCTTTGAAAAAATATATGCCCCGGGGATGATTTCCATCGGTATCATCCTTTCTCTATTCAATATTATGACTTATATATTATTATACTGTATCGTGAGTGATAACGCAAGAGCGATTTTGTTAATTTTAATTTTTATCGACATTCCTCGCTTGACATCATGAAAAAAGAGAGGTATAATGAAGTGTATTAT